>NZ_JBHWVO010000017.1:0-184587 GCF_042736635.1 Streptomyces sp. NPDC060035 | reverse complement strand
GTGTATAAGAGACAGGTCCGGGCCCTGCTGCCGTATCGGGGCTCTGCTGCCGTACCGGGCGCAGCCGGCCCCGCTCAGCTCTCGGCCGACCACCCGCGTCTCAGACCACCCGGGGCAGCCGCAGATTCGGCAGCCCCGTCACCGCCACCACCCCGAGCTGCACCAGTAGCTCAGCGCGTTCCCCGTGCCCAGCCCGGGCGACACCGCAGCTAAGGCCTGCCCCTCGTCGTTGAGGCGGGGCAGGAGGGAGCGAGGGCTCGCCGCCTGTCCTCGTGTCATGCAGCTGCCTCGGGATCCGTCGAACGTCACGCATGTCCTTGTGGCAGCCTTTCCGCACGTCTTGCCGATGCCGTGCAGAGCGTCTTGGCGGTCATGCCGGATGACAGGCTCGCGCCGGCGGAGTCATTCGAGGTTGTTGAGGTGCAGGGCGAGAGCGTCTCCATCCCTACGGGATCTACAACGAGGAGCCGGAGACCGGCGGCTCGGAGCGGCCACTGACCGAAACCCAGCAGGTGATCTTGAATTGCCTGTACTCACGGCACAGTGATGGGAGGGTCCGCCAGCGCCACCTCGAAAAGATCACGGCGTCAAAAGTGGTGGGCTTGACCTGGTCGGCGGTCGGTGTCGTACACGAGGCCGCCGGATAGCAGGACGCGGTCAGCCGCGCAATCGCACGCGATAAACCCGGCGACGCAGACGGTCATCCCCGGGATACTGGTCGCCCATGGATGAGGTCGAAGTCGTCGTCGCACATTCCGAGCGCGCGACCCTGCGCGTCGGCGATGTGTTCCTGAAGGTGGACGCCGATCAGGCGCGCATCGACGTCGAGGTCGAGGCGATGGCCCTGGCGCCGGTCCCGACCCCGGAGGTCCTGTGGCGCAAGCCGCCCGTGCTCGCGATCGCCGCGGTCCCGGGGACGGCACTCGGCCGTCTCGGCGAGCCGTCGACCGCGTCCCCGGCGGCGTGGGCCGCGGCGGGTGCCGCCATCCGGAAGTTGCACGACGCGCCGTTGCCGCCCTGGCCCGGCCGGGGAAGGGGCCTCGACGAGTTGGCGGCGGATCTCGACGGCGAGTGCGAGTGGCTCGTGACGAACGGCGTCCTGCCCGCCGACCTGGTCAATCGCAACCGTCAGGTCGCCGAGGCCGCGCTCCGGCCGTGGACTCCGGTGTTCACGCACGGCGACCTGCAGATCACTCACGTGTTCGTCGACGATGACGAGGTCACGGGCATCATCGACTGGTCCGAGGGGGGCCAGGGTGATGCCCTGTTCGACCTCGCCACCTTGACGCTCGGACACGAGGAGCACCTCGGTGACGTCGTCGCCGGCTATGGCACCGACGTCGACCTCGACGTGATCCGCGCGTGGTGGTCGTTACGAAGCCTGCTGGTGGTTCGCTGGCTGGTCGAGCACGGCTTCGACCCGTTCGCGGCGGGCTGTGAGGTCGACGTGCTGAGATCCCGGATGTGAGGCTGCGCGGGGCCCGCTGCTATGAGTGCGTTCTGGCACATCGAGCAGGCCATCTCCTGGGGTGCTTCGCCTGCCCTTACTCCCGACAAAGTGCGGGCTGTCCCGCCATCCCCGGCGGGCGCACCACGACAGCAACGGCCGCGTCCGCTGCCACACGCCTTTCCACCGCGCGCCGGGAGGTGTGAGGTTTCCCCGTTGCAAGGGTTCCTGACGCTGCATCCGTGCTGTCGGGCGGGACGTTCGTGGAGTGATGGTCAGGCCGGAGCTCCCGGCAGTGCGGCGCGTGCGCACACTGCCGGGAGCGGTCCTGCAGCCCTTGCCCCTACGGCTGTTCGCCGTCGTGGAGTGCCGTCACCTCCTGGTCGGTGAGCGCCTTGTCGTACACCTTCACCTGGTCGACGGAGCCGTTCCAGAAGTCGGTGTTGCCACCCGACCACTTGGCCCGGCCCACGGACAGCGCCCCGGAGCTGACATCGGCGCTCCCGGCCGCCGCGGTCGCGGCGAGCTTGCCGTCGACGTACAGCTTGATCTCGTCACCGCTGCGTACGCCGACCACGTGGTACCACTGGCCGAGCTCGGGCTTCATCTCCAGCCGGGCCCGGTGGGCGCCCGGGGTGGAGAAGGCGAACCCGCCCTGTCCGTACTGGAGGTAGAACGGGTTCTCCTGGCGCCGGCCGTCCTGGCTGACGACGGTGGCGTAGTTGCCCGGGAGGGCGTCGAGCGATGCCCAGGCCGACACGGTGTAGTCGCCGGTGGTGTCGACGACCGGACCGTCGGTCTCCGCGTACTGGCCCTCACCGTTGAACTTCAGCGCCGAGCCCTGGACTCCGGGCGCCCAGGACGTCCCCTCGGAAAGGGTGAGGTCCTTGTGGTTCGGGCCGCTGTCGGCGGCCTTGGTGCCCTGGTTCTCGTCGAGGGACCAGGCGCCGCCGCCCTTGATCTCGTCACGCTCGCCCGCTGCGGCACCGGCCGCGATGACCTCCTGGTTGATCTTCCGCACCTGGGCCGGGTCGACCTTGATCTCGCGGCGGTCGTACGTCCAGAGCCCGTTGAGCTCGTTCTCGAGGTCGGTCACCTGGGTGTAGATGGAGCCGGAGAGTTCGGCGCCGGCTGCCGCCAGGTAGTGCGTGCGGGTGTTCTCGACGTACTTGGCGGTCAGGGCGTCCTTGTCCGCGACACCGCTGTAGATCGCGGTGGGGGCACCGGGCCACATGTGTCCGGGCATCCGCAGGGTGAAGCCGCCGTGCTCACCGTCCATCGCGGCGCGGTTGTCATCCGGGAAGGCCGGGTCGGTGTTGTTGTAATCGTGGTGGTCGATGATGTCGCCCTTGCCGGAATCGCCCTTGGAGTTGCAGCAGTTGACTCCGCTGTGGGCGTTGACGACCCGGGACGGGTCGGCGGCCTGGACCTTCTCGGTGATCTTGCCGGTCTCGGTGCGGTCCCACTCGCCCCAGCCCTCGTTGAAGACGATCCAGGCGCCGATCGAGGGGTAGTTGTGCAGCTGCTGCATCATCTCGGCACCCTGGTCGAGGAAGGCCTTCTGGCCCTTCTCGCCGGTGATGTTGCCGGAGACGAAGTCCTGCCACACCAGGAGACCCATTTGGTCGGCGTGGTAGTACCAGCGTGCGGGCTCGACCTTGATGTGCTTGCGGACGGAGTTGAAGCCGAGGTCCTTCTGCGTCTTCAGGTCGAAGACCAGGGCGGCGTCGCTGGGCGCCGTGTTGAGGCCGTCGGGGTAGAAGCCCTGGTCGAGCTCGGCGAGAGAGAAGAACGGCTTCCCGTTGAGCACCAGCTTCTGGTAGCCGCCGACCTTGGCGACGCCGAAGGAGCGCATACCGAAGTAGTTGTCGACGGTGTCCTTGGAGCGGCCGTCCTTGAGGGTGACGTCCAGGTCGTACAGGTACGGGTCGTCCGGCGTCCACAGGTGCTGCTTGGCGACCGGAAGGCTCAGCTCGGTGTTGGCCGGGCCGGTGACGGTGCCGACGACCTTGCCCTTCTTGTCACGGGCGACGGCGGTGATCCGGGCGGACTTCGAGGCGCCCTCGGAGTTGACCGTCAGGGCGAGCCGGCCCTTGTCGATGTCGGGCGTGGTCGTCAGGGAGTCGACGGCGGCCGCAGCGACGGGCTCCATCCAGACGGTCTGCCAGATACCGGAGGAGGCGGTGTAGAAGATGCCGCTGGGGTTCGCGGACTGCTTGCCCGTGGGCTGGTCGGCTCCGGTCGTGTCGGTGACCGCGACCACGATCTCCTGGGGACCGCTGCCCTTGAGGGCGTCGGTGATGTCGGCACTGAAGGCGGTGTAGCCGCCCGTGTGCTCGGCGACCTGCTTGCCGTTGACCCAGACCCGCGCCTGGTAGTCGACGGCGCCGAAGTTGAGCTTCAGGCGGTCGTCGCTGCCCCGCTTGCCGACCGACCAGCTCTTGGGCACGGTGACGAGCTTGCGGTAGAACATGTGGTCTTCGTGGCGCTCGAGTCCGGAGAGCTGGGACTCGACGGGGTAGGGCACGGTGATGCGCTCGTCGAGCGACTTGCCGAAGACCGGCTGCTCACCGGCGGTGGCTCCCGCGAACTCCCACGGTCCGTTGAGGTTCTTCCAGTCGTCGCGCACCTGCTGCGGGCGGGGGTACTCGGGCAGCGGGTTCTTGCGGTCGACCTTCTCGCCCCACGGGGTGAGCAGCCGGTGCGTGGAGAGGTTCTTCGCCCTGCGGCTGATCTCCGGGACGGTCTCGTCGCCCGCCTTGAGGCCGCCCTCTCCGTCGTACGCGACCCTGACCTGCTGGTTCTTCTGGACCGGCGCACCCAGCGTGACAATGAGCGCCTTGGCGTCGCCCGTCGCCCTGGTCACCGACTTCACGGGCATCGGGGAGGTGTCGGCCTCGATGGTGAGATGGTCCTTCACGCCCTCGAAGTCGCTGACCTCGTGGTCGAATGCAGCCTGCAGCTTCAGGCCGTCCTCGGCGATGCTCAGCCCGACCGGGTAGACCTCGTAGTCGGCCGGCGGGGTGAACGCGGACTCGGGCACGATCTGCTTGGCGAGGTTCGCGCTCGACCAGCGCAGGAACATATTGGCCCCGCCGATGTCCTGGAACATCTCCAGGCGGAAGGAGTGCGATTCGCCCGCGGTCAGGGCGAGCGGCTTACTGGTCTGCTCCTTGTCCCAGTCCGGCTCCCAGTGGTCGATGACGGGCTTGTCGTCGATGAAGAGCCTGAACCCGTTGTCACCGATGGCGGAGAAGGTGTAGTCACCGGTCTCGGGGGCTTCGATCTGTCCGGTCCAGCGAGCGGTGGTGTGCTCGGTCCTTCCGGTGGCCGACTCGAACGCGCCGGTGAGCCCGGGGAAGTTGATCTCGGGGTCGAGCGCCGTTGCACCCAGCTTCGCGAAGTCGCGGGCGCCGGGTGCGGACATGGCGAAGTACTCGCCCTTGAGGCCGTGCACCTCGGTGGACGGGGTCTCCGACGCGAACGCGGAGGCGGTGCCCGAAGAGGGGGCCGCGGAGGCGGCCGGGACCAGGGTGGCCCCGAGGGGGAGCAGGAGCGCTGCCGTGCACGCGAGCGTTCTGAAAAGCGTGCGGGTGTGGGCTGGTTGTCGTATCAAGGCGTCGTCCTCGTCGAAGAAGCCGGAGTGCCCCGAACGGCGAGGCACTGCACATAGTCGAACATTGAGCCACAGCTCCAAACACCTGACAACGGTCGTGCACACATAATTTTCAACGATAGAAAATTTCTGCCCTCCGACCGACCGCCCGGTCGCCCGGTCCGCCCGCTCCGCACGGACACACCCCGCATGCGGTTCGACGGGGTGCGTCCGTGCGGCTACTACTGCGGCAGACCCGCAGGTCCGGTGGCCCAACCGGTGTTCGGCCGGTCGGCGAGCCGGTAGGTCAGCGACCCGCCCCGAGTGACCAGTCGCGCGTCCGTCCAGGACCGGTCGCTCGGGCGGCCGTCGACCGCGACCGCATCGATGTACGGATGTGTCGCATCGGCGCCCGGGGCCCTGATGGTGATGTCCTTGCCCTGCGGCCGGTCGAGCACGGCGGCCGGGAAGAGCGGGGCACCCAGGAGCATCGTGGCGCTGCCCGGTGTCTGCGGGTAGAGGCCCAGGGCCGAGAAGACGTACCAGGCGGACATGGTGCCGAGATCGTCATTGCCCGGCAGACCGCGCGGGCCGGTCCCGTACACCGTGTTCACGATTTCGCGCACGGTCTCCTGGGTCTTCCACGGCTGCCCCAGGGCGTTGTAGAGCCAGGGGGCGTGGATGCCCGGTTCGTTGGTCGGGTCGTAGCGCAGCGCGTCGCCGCCCTTCACCGACCAGGAGCCGTCCGCCTTGTGGAAGAAGGCGTCCAGCCGCTCGGCCGCGGTGTCCCGGCCGCCCATCGCGTCGGCCAGCCCCTGCACGTCCTGCGGAACCATCCAGGTGTACGTGGCACTGGTGCCCTGGGCGAAGCCGCGGTCGCTGCCGGGGCTGAACGGGGTCACCCAGGAACCGTCGAGGTTGCGGGCCTGGATGTAGCCTGTCGTCCCCGCACCGTCGCCGGCCTCGGGGTTGAACACGTTGCGCCACCAACGACCGCGCTCGTCGAAGGCGTCGGCCTCCTCGTCCCGCCCCAGCAGCCGGGCCCAGCGGCCCAGTGCGGCGTCGGCAACGGCGTCCTCCAGCGTCTCGGCGGCGCCGCCCCAGCAGTGGCAGACGTCCTGAGGCGCGTAGTGGGACTCCAGGTACTGCGCGAGGTTGGGCCGCTGCCCGGTGCACTGGCCGGGGCATCCGGCGTCCGAGAGGCCGTCGGGGTGGGGCACGGTGGCCTGTCGGGCCAGGGACTCGAAGGCGCCCTCGTAGTCGAAGTTGCGTACGCCCATCGCGTAGAACGTGGCGAGGGTGGCCGCCGTGGGATCGCCCGTCATCACGTGCGTGGCGCCGTTGACGTGCACCCAGCGGTCCCAGACCCCGCCGTTCTGCCGGGCGAAGTTGTACAGGGACTGGGCGAAGTCGCCCGCGATCCTCGGCTTGAGGAGCGCGAGCAGCTGGATCTGGGCGCGGTACTGGTCCCAGCCGGAGAAGTTGCTGTACTGCGCCCCCTGCCCGCGTATCACACGGTGCGGCTTGCCGTCCATGCCCGGATAGCGGCCGTCGGTGTCGCTGATCAGGTTGGGCTGCATCAGCGAGTGGTACAGCGCGGTGTAGAACGTGGTGCGCTGCTGGTCGGTCCCGCCACCCGTGCGTACGGAGCTGAGCTCCTGGTCCCAGGCACGGGTTCCGTCCTGGGCCACGTCCTCCACGCCCGCCTTCGGCGCTATCTCCTTGCGGAGGTTGGCCTCCGCTCCGGCCTGGCTGACGTAGGAGATGCCGATCCGCATACGGACGTCGTCATCGGTGGCGGTGTCGAAGCCGACCCATCCGCCGGAGCCCCGTCCGGCCCGGTCGGCTCCGGTCGCGTACCCCTCGCCGCCGCTCGCGGTGGTCGCGCCCGGCGCGAGGGTGCTGTCCTTCCAGGTGCCGGTCGAGGCGAAGTCCCGGTCGAAGGAGGCGCTGAAGTAGAGCCGGTAGTAGCTCTTGCGGTTGTTGGTGCCGCCGTTGGCGCGCCGTCCGCAGAACGCCCCGGTCAGCACCGAGCCGGTCACCTTGCGGTGTGCGGTGTCGATCTCGACCTCGGCGTCCTCGCTGCCGTTGAGGGAGTTGGACACCCGGAAGAGAAGGTTGGCGGGCTTGCCGGCCGGGAAGCTGAAGTCGACCACGCCCGCCCGCTTGCTGACCGCGAGGTCGGCCGAGGCACCGGAGTCCAGGCCGAGGGTGTAACGGCCGGGCACGGCACGCTCGTTGTCGTGCGAGAAGTTCGCCGCGTAAACGGCGTCCTTGGTGTCGGCGGACGGCGATGAGGTGACGTCGCCGACGAACGGCATGATCGGCACATCGCCGGCGGCGCCCGGATTGCACCCGGCTCCGTTGACATGGGTCAGGCTCAGTCCGCGCAGACGGGTGGCCCCGTACTCGTAGCCGTTCGCCGCCCCGGTGCTGGTCTGGTCGCCGGTGGTACTGGTCGGGGACCAGGCGATCATGCCGTACGGGAGGGTGGCGCCCGGGAAGGTGTTGCCGCCGTTCGCGCTGCCGATCAGCGGGTCGACGTAGGCGCTGGGACGGGTGACGAGCGCGTCGGCCTGGGCGGCCGGCGGCGTGACGGCAGCGGCCAGCGCGCCGGTGATGACGATCGCGGCAGCTCGCGCGCCGAGGCGCCGGGCCGCGGGCGGTCTGGGGGGCATGTCGTACCTTCCGCAGGTTGGACAACGTTGTCGGACGTCGTTTCTCCGGCGTCCGCAGCGTTGATCGTTGCGCGGCCGAGCGTAGGTCCCCGCTGCGCCCAGGGGGAAGCCCTGGGCGGATCACACCGGTGAACGGGTGGTGAACGAACCGGCGGTGCGCTCCCCTGGCACGATGGCGGCGCCGGCCATGGCCCCGACCTCACGAAGGAGCGACGTGATTCGCTGGACGTACGTCTTCATCGACCGCCCTACAGCCGTCGTCGGCCCCGCACGGGAATTCTGGACCGCGGTCACGGGGACGCACGAGTCCGCCCGGTGGGGCGACCGGGGCGAGTTCACCACGCTGCTCGCCGACGGGGCGGACGCCTGCCTGGCGGTGCAGGCCGTCGGCGGGGCAGGCGGAGCCCATCCGGATCTGGCGGTGGAAGACATCCCGGCGTTCACCGCGCAGGCCACCCGGCTGGGCGCCGTGGTGGAGGCACAAGGGACGGAGCTGAACGTGCTGCGCTCCCCCGGCGGCCAGCGGTTCTGCGTCGTGCCCTGGCGCGGCCAACAGGTACGCCCGCCGGTCTTCGGTGGCCCCGAGGGTCCCGAGAGCCGTCTGGACCAGCTCTGTCTCGATGTCGCACCGACCGCATTCGCCGAGGAGGTCGCGTTCTGGACTGCGCTGACGGGCTGGGAGTCAACTCCCGGTGATCACAAGGAGTTCCATCTGCTGCACCCTCGCCTGGACCTGCCGGTGCACCTGCTCCTCCAGCGCCTGGACGAGGCCCGTCCTGCCTCGGCGCATCCGGACATCGCGTGCCCCGACCTCGGTGCGGGCCAGGCCTGGCACGAGCGGTGCGGCGCCGCACTCGTCCGCAAGGGCCCCGCGTGGACGGTGATGCGGGACCCTGCGGGCGGCGTCTACTGCCTGACGCGGCGCGACCCGGTGACGGGCGGCTGACCGCGCCCCGGCGGATCCGGTTCCCGTGACAGGGACGGCCGGCAGCCGCGAGCGGGTTGTGCCCCCGGCACCGCTGGGCACAACCCCGCAGGCGCGTTACGGCGTGGTGATCACCGGCCGCGGTGCGGTGGCCATCCCGCTGCCGATGGCGAAACTGGGGTGCGGCGGCTGGTTGTACGCGGTGTTCTGCCAGGCCAGCGCGGTGCGGTACATGGTGTCGTGGAGCAACGTGGTGATCTTCGTGCCGGTCTCGTACGGCGTCGAGTAGATCCGCAGTGCGGTGTTGTTGGTGGTCGGCCAGACGACTTCCTCGCGCCAGTCACCGAAGATGTCGCCGGAGACCGACGGTGTGGCCTTGGTGCCGTTGTTGGAGTGGACCGAGGCACCGGTCAGCTGGCGTGTGTCGCCCGAGGTGCCGTATTTGTCGATATGGGTACCGTCGAGGAGCTCACGGGTCGTGTCACCGTCCCACCAGGACAGGAAGTTCGAGCTGGACGGCTTCCGGCTGGAGACCTCGGTGCCCTGCGGGTTGCGCACTCCGGAGACGGCGGAGGACCAGGATTCGGCGCCGGGGCTGCCGGACCAGATGTCACCGGACACCCCACGGCCGTTGTCGCCGCTCGCCGGGGTGGACCAGAGGATCTTGCCCGTCTTCGCCTCCGCCATCCACGAGGACGGCTTCGAGCTGTCCTCGTCGACCTTGAACTCCTCCAGTCCCGCCCGGGAGGGGTCGAGGTCTCCGACGTGCATGGCGTCGCCGTGGCCGTTCTTCGTCGTCCACAGTGCGCTGCCGTTGTCGTCCACGGCCATGGCGCCGTACACGATTTCGTCCTTGCCGTCGCCGTCGACGTCGGCGACCGACAACTGGTGGTTGCCCTGTCCGTCGTACCCCTTGCCCGAGTTCGTCGAGCTGTTGGTGTCGAAGGTCCAGCGCCGGGTGAAGGCGCCGCCTCGCCAGTCCCAGGCGGCGATGACGCTGCGCGTGTAGTAGCCGCGCGCCATGATCAGGGAGGGTCTGGCGCCGTCCAGATAGGCCGTACCGGCGAGGAACCGGTCGACCCGGTTGCCGTACGAGTCGCCCCACGAGGACACCGTGCCGCGGGCCGGTACGTAGTCGACGGTGCCCATGGCCGATCCGGTCCTGCCGTTGAACATGGTCAGGTATTCGGGTCCGGCCAGGATGTAGCCGGAGGAGTTGCGGTGGTCGGCGGAGGAGCTGCCGATCACCTTGCCGGTTCCGTCGACGCTGCCGTCGGCCGTCTTCATGGCCACCTCGGCTTCGCCGTCACCGTCGTAGTCGTATACCTGGAACTGTGTGTAGTGCGCGCCGGAGCGGATGTTGCGCCCGAGGTCGATCCGCCAGAGCCGCGTGCCGTCGAGCCTGATTCCGTCCACGACGGTGTTGCCCGTGTAGCCGGACTGGGAGTTGTCCTTGGCGTTGGTGGGCTGCCATTTCAGTACGAAGTCGAGGGCGCCGTCGCCGTCCAGGTCACCGACGGACGCGTCATTGGCCTCGTAGGTGTAGGCGACCCCGTCGGGTGTCGTACCGCCCGCGGGCGGGCTGATGGGCACGTCCTTGTAGCCGGCGCGGAACTGGATGGCGTTCACCGAATCGCCCTGCTCCGCACCGTTGACGACCGCCCGCACCGTGTAGTCGGCGGTGGCGGGCGCGCCCGAGTGGAAGTAGTTCGTCGAGGCGGTGACGGGCGAGGCGTTGACCTTCGCGCCCGCCCGGTAGACGTTGAAGGACACGTTGTCGGGGTCGGTACCCAGCCAGCGCCAACTGATGAGGTTGCCGCTGTCGGTGTGCACGCTGACGACGCCTCGGTCGAGCGCCTCTGCCTGCCGGGCGGTGGCGGCCTGCGAGGTGGGGCCGAGTGCAACGAGTCCGGCAGCGGCGAGCAGGCCTGCCGTCAGCGAGCCGATCAGTGCCCGGTTACGGGTGATCCGGCGTCGCCGGCGGTGGGAGCGGGGATCGGGGTGGGGGAGCAGAGGGTCCACGGTACGCACCTTCTGGCCGGGGATGGCTTACGTCACGTCAGTTGCTCCCGGACGCCGAAAGGTTGCCGCTCCATCGGGCCGCTTTCCGCCCCGCGCCCCCAGCCCCGCCGCGTGCGCGGCGGAGTGCAGCGACCGCAGGGCCAGCAGCAGGAAACCGATGTCGTCGAGGTACACGGGATCCGGCAGCAGGTCGACGGGCGACACCGTGTAGATCACCGCCGCCCACACCAGTGCCTTGCTGCGCAGCGGGACTCCCGCATCGAGGAGCAGCTTCCTGGCCCGGAACACCCGTACCAGGAGAACAACGGCAGCGCCCGCCGCGAGCAGGGCGACGAGCACGCCGAGAACGAGCCAGACGGAGGTGTCCATGTCCTATCGACCGCCCGTCCTGCCACCGGAGCCCTGGGGCCTCGCTGATGCGCTCCCGGCCTTATGGCGGGTGCGTCGTTCCTGTGCGCGTGGCTCGCAGCCCTCATGCATGGGCCAATCGTCCATGTGTCCTTCTCCTCTTTTCCGGATCGTCCATACGGGTTGCGGGGGGATGGCCGGGTCCGCACAGCGCGGGTGACCGGCATCGGGCGTCCGAAACCACAGGGGCCGCCTGCCCGACGGCTCAGCGGCCTTCATCGGACCGTCGGCAGGGGGGACCCCGGGTGGGGAGCCGCCGCGCAGGCGGCGTCCAGCCTGATGCGGTGGTTCATCACCGCGCCCGGTTCGTCGATGATGTCCACCCGGCCCCCCGGGGTCTCGAGAATCGCGCGGTCGCCGATCTCGGGAGCGGACACCCGCAGGAGGTGCAGCGGCGGAACAGCGGTCATGGGGTGCGGCGGGAAGTCGAGGGGCATCACCTGCACCGTGAGGTGCGGCCGGTGCGCAGCCCCGGCCAGCACCGCCCGCTGCTCGGCCATCACCTCGGGACCGCCCACCCGCGTGTGCAGTGCCGCGGCCGGGAACAGTGCCCACAGGGCCGCGCCGCGATCCCTCAGACGCCACTGCCGCTCCTGGAGCAGCTCGAGGCGGCGGCCGAGCTGTGCGCCGGTGTCGGCGGGGTACAGGGTCCGGTGCAGGGCAGCCGCGTAGGCCGGAGTGCGCAGCAGCTCGGGGACCAGCGCGGGATGCCAGGTCCGGACGAGCGCGGCCGAGGACTCGAGGCCGATGACTTCCAGCTGCCACGGCTCCATCGCGTCACGCCACTGATGCCACCATCCGGGCAGGTTCGCGGCCCCGAGACCCGTGATGATCGGTTCTGCCACCGCTTCGGGAACCTTGTAGCGGTCCAGCAGGGCCCTGACCTGCCGGGCATCGAGTCCGGTCTCGGCGCGTTCGATGCGGCGCACGGTGGCCGGGTGGGCGTCGAGGGCGCGGGCAGCCGCCTGCAGGCTGACGCCTGCGCGTTCCCGCAGCATCCGCAGTCGTTCCGCCAGGACACGGTGCTCGACCGTGGGACCGGATCGGGGCCTCATGCGCATACCTTCCTCACGAGGGCTCCGAAATAGAGCAACCAGGACATTCTGTCACTTGCAAAGTATGCACTTTGCGCCGAGAGTACATACATGCCGGAAATAGACACCCGCTCGCGCCTCGCTCCGGCGGACCCGAGCGGGAGGAGTGCACAGAGCTGGTGGATCCCTCGTCTTCTCGAGGGTGTGCCCGAAGCGCGGCATCGCGTACAGGAGGCGATGCGGGACTGGGGCGAGCCTGCCGACCGTGTCGAAACAGCTGCCCTGGTCGTGACCGAGCTGGTCGCGAACGCGGTGCAGCACACGGCGGGCCGGCGGATCCGCTGTCGCCTCCTGCGTTCCTCCGCCGGGGTGCGGATCTGTGTGTGGAACCGCGGCCGGGCCCGTATACCGGCTCCGACGCGGCCCATGGACGCGCAGATGGCCTCGCACGCCTCCCACGCCCCGACGCCGCGCCGCCCGGAGCTGTCACACAGGCCCGGGGAGGGCCCTCATGGCCCGGGCGGGCGGGACATCGCGAAGCGCCCGGAATTTCCCGGGGCTCTGGACTTCTCCGACAGCCTCGACGATGCGGATATCGACTCCCTCGCCGAGGACGGCCGGGGTCTGATGCTCGTGGACGCGCTGGCGACGCGGTGGGGAACACGCGCCAGTCTTTCGGGCCGGCTGGTCTGGGCCGATATCTGAGCTGCTCAGGCGACCGCCGTCCGGCACTCGGGGTGGCCCCAGCCCTTCGGGTTCTTCGCGATCATGTCCTTCGCCGCATAGGGCTTTCCGCAGTGGCACCGGCCCGAGAACTTCGCCCGGATCGTCGCGGAGGGGCGTGAGACAGCACTGCCGCCCTCGGCCCCCGCGGCTGCGGTCCGGCCCTTCGTCGAGCGGGCGGGAGCCGGTACCGGGAGTCCGGTGGAGCCGTGCGCACTACCCGCAGCCTGCTGCGAAACGGCGGCCTCGCTCGCGGCCTGATCGGCAAGGGCGTTGAGTGGATCACCGTTCACCTGATGCGCGGGCACGTAGCAAAAGCTCACGCTCCGCCCGGCCAGCAACGCGTCGATGCCGACCACCAGCTCACGGTTGGCGACCGGCTTGCCCGCCGACGTCTTCCACCCGTTGCGCTTCCAGCCCGGCAGCCACTTGGTCACCGCGTTCATCGCGTACTGGGAATCCATGCGTACCTCGACCGGCACGGCCGGATCGGTGGACTTCAGCAGCTCCTGCAGTGCGGTGAGTTCCGCGACGTTGTTGGTGGCGGTGCCCAGCGGGCCGGCCTCCCACCTCTGCGGGCGACCCTCGGCATCCGCCACGACCCATGCCCAGGCAGCAGGTCCCGGATTTCCTTTGGATGCCCCGTCACACGCGGCGATGATGCGCTCGTTCATACCCTTGATCATGCCAGCACAGGGACTCAGGGCACGATCGAGTCGATGTAGCCGCCGTCCACCCGCACTGCGGCACCTGTGGTGGCCGATGCCTGCGGGGAACTGAGGTAGACGACCATGTGCGCGATCTCCTCCGGCTCGATCAGCCGCTGCAGCAGGGACTGCGGGCGGTGCAGCCGCATGAACTCGCGCTGCGCCTCGTCCCACGGCAGGTCGTTGCTCACCAGTTCGTAGACGAAGTCCTCGACACCACCGGTATGCGTCGGACCGGCGATCACCGAGTTCACGGTCACCCCGGTGCCCGCAGCCTCCTTGGCGAAGCCCCGGGAGACCGCCAGCAACGCGGTCTTCGACGTGCCGTAATGGATCATCTCGGCGGGGATCACGATCGCGGAATCGCTCGCGATGTTCTGCACCCGCCCCCATCCTCGCTCGGTCATTCCCGGCAGATAGCGGCGGATCAGCCGCACGGCGCTGAGGACATTGGTGTCGAAGTAGGTGCGCCACTCCTCGTCCGTGATCTCCAGGGGCGGCCTGGAACCGAAGATGCCCAGGTTGTTGACGAGAATGTCGGCGGCCGGCAGGGCCTCGTACAGCTCGGCCGCTCCCTGCTCGGTGGTCAGGTCGCAGGCGATCGTGAGGACCGCCGCGTCCGGCACAGCCCCGCGCAGCACGTCCGCCGCCGTCTCCAGACGGTCCAGGCCACGCCCTGTGAGGACGACGCGCGCCCCCGCATCGGCCAGCCCGGTGGCGATGGCGAGGCCGATGCCCTGCGAGGAGCCGGTGACGACCGCAGTCCTGCCGGCAAGATCGATGCGCACCTTACGGTCCTTCCCTCGCCCGTCCACGGTGTACGGGGCCGTCTCCACCCTGGCACCGCTCGGACCGGAACGCCTTTCGGGAGCGGCGACGCCGTATCAGCCCGCGGCGGCCGCGTGCCGTGCCCAGCCGAGGAGCACGACCGAGCACACCGCCGCGAGGGCGCACCAGGTGGAGATGAATTCCGTACGCCACAGCGCGACGCAGACTGCCGCACCCACGGCGATCAGGACGCCCAGCACCACGAGCCGCCGGTCTCCCGAGAGCAGCAGGGAGCCGACCGTCGCGAGCAGGTATCCCGCCACCAGCAGTTCCGGGAGGGCCAGGTCGAGGACGTAGCCGAGCGTGTGGCCGCGGATGTCGGCTGCGACGGGGCGTGTGGCCAGGCTGTACGAAAAAGCCGCCGACGTCGCGATTCCGGCCGCCAGAGGGACCGACAGCCGACGGCGGGCACGGCGCGGCGCCGCGCACAGCACACCCAGCGGCACCCAGAGCGCCAGCAGGGGAAGCGCGATGACCGCCCAGACGACGGTGGCGGTCCCGCTGCCGCCCCCGGAGCGCCAGATGACCGATTCGACGATCTGGTGCGCCCCGAGCAGCAGGGGCAGCGAGGCGAGCGGCAGATCTCGGGCCCGTAGCGGTCGCGCGACGCAGGCCACCCCGATCGCGATGACTCCCGCGCCCACGACGAGATCGGCGTTCGCACTCCAGCACATGGCGCCACCCGGGTCAGGAACCGCACGCGTCAGTGGTTGCCCGGGCCACGCTACGGTTCCACGCGCCCGCGATCGGGCCGACACGGCGGCCGCGACGTCTTTTCACCGGCTGCGTGCGGGGCCCCGGCCTGCGGCAAGCGCGGCCGGGAGCCCCGTTGCGAGCGTCAGAGGACCCCGGACGCGGAGACGGCGATGCTGGCCTTGGTCTTGCCGGTCGACGAGCCGTACGTCTCGATCTTGCGGACCAGCGCCATGCTGGGCTCGTCGGCGACCTCGCCGAACACCACGTGCTTGCCGTCCAGCCACGGGGTGAGGACGGTGGTGATGAAGAACTGCGAACCGTTGCTGTTCGGGCCCGCGTTGGCCATCGAGAGCAGACCCGGCTTGTTGTGCTTCAGGGTGAAGTTCTCGTCGGCGAACTTCTCGCCGTAGATGCTCTTGCCACCGGTGCCGTCGCCCCGGGTGAAGTCGCCGCCCTGCAGCATGAAGTCAGGGATGACACGGTGGAACGGCGAACCGGCGTAGCCGTAGCCGTTCTCGCCGGTGGCCAGTGCACGGAAGTTCTCCGCGGTCTTGGGTGCCACGTCGTCGAAGAGGTTGAACACAATCCGCCCAGCGGGCTGGTCGTCGATGGTGATGTCGAAATACGCCTTGATGGTCATGGGGCCATCCTGACATCACCGACCGCCTCCCGATGCACAGACCCCGCCCGACGCGGCCCGCTCCGCCGTCCGACGTACTCGCCCCCTCGTCCCGCGCGGCTCAGCATCTGCCCTCGCCGGTGGAACGGGCTGCGGCGTACCACGGCGGAGAGTCCGTGGTACGCCGCGTCAAGCCGTCGGCTCAGCGGTTGCCGCCACCACCGCCGTTGTGGTGGCCGCCGCCGTGGTGGTTGCCGCCACCGTGGTTGCCGCCGCCGTGGTGCCGGCCCCAGGACTCGGAGTCGACCTTGTGACCCCGGTTGTCGCGCAGGGTCGCGGTGTCACTGTCGTCCCAGATGTAGTGGCGGCGGTCCTGGTACACGTCGTGCCTGCTGTCCCTGCCGACACCGGTGTGGACCCGGACGGAGGAACGGCCGGGCAGGCGGAGGTCGAACCGATAGGAACGGCGGCTCTCGTCCGTGAGCGTCCAGCCACGGAGGTTGACGGCATGGCGTCCGGTGTTGGTCACGGTGACCCACTCCGCGTTCAGGCTGCGGTTGGACCCGTTGTCCCGGCCGGGACTGTCGTACTGGATCTCGCCCAGGACGACAGCGGAGCGCTGGGCCGGCCGGTTGTTGCCGTGGTCCCGGCCATCGGCGCTGGCAGGGAGTGCAGCCGCGGCAAGAAGAGCGCCTGAGGCGAGAACGGTAGCGGTGATCCGTCGTGCGGAACGGGACATGGAAACCCCTCATCGTGCGGGCCCGGAACGGAGTACCGGGCGTTGTTCGGCCCCGGCGTAGTGCCGGGAACGCAAACTTTGTCCCGCTTTCGAGGTGGCCGGAAGATGCCCTGGTTCGTGTGACAAAGTGCGGACATTTCTGTCACACACGACTGCACTCGGCACGGATCCCGCCGGTCGTATACCTGTCAACCGTTGATCCTTGCACCGACCCCTTCAGCAAGCCGTTCCCCTGGTCACAGCGCCCCCCGTCACTCCTCGCTCCGCCCCCGCACTCCCCCGCCCGGCCCGCACGCATCGTGTAACGAGAGCAATAGCGCTTTCCTGGACAGGAGTTCTATTCCGCCGAGCCAGCAGCTCACGCGTTCGAGCATTCAGCGCCCAGCGCGTCGGCGCGATACGGGCACGCTGCCCACCACTGGTGACCATCGCGTTGACAGATGTCATCGGATCCAGCGCCATCGTCCTGGCCAGCAGCACCCCGGCAGCCAGCGGGAGAAGGGTCACGGCCAGGGCCGTACCGACGGTCGTCAGATTCTGGATACGGGGGCGCCGCGGCGCGTCGGGGAGCATGGTTCCCATTCGATCAGCGGCGGTCGGCCGCGGGATCGGGCAAGGTACTCACTCCGGCCACTTCCCGTACTCATTCGCCGCCGCTGCGAGTCCCGACCGGTCACGCTCCGGGCGCAGCGGGCGGGCCCCAATGGGAGTACCTGGGCAGCCACTTCACCCGGTAGTCGGGGTGCCCGGCGTACTCCGCGGCCATCTGCCTGACGACGAACCCCAGCCCGACGGCACGGCCGGAGACGAAGTCCTGGCCCGGACGGTCCGTGTCCATGGACGCGATCTCCTCGTACTCGTCCAGCAGGACCCTGTTCGTCTCGATGCGGCGCAGCGTGCGTGCGGGATCCTGCAGAGCGATGTGCCGGTCATAACCGCGGGACCGCACGACGAACGCGATACCGCTCGTACGGTCGTGGACCTCACCGGGCGCCTCTGCCGGACACCGCCAGCCCTCGCCGCCGGCTTCCTGCGCAATGTGCTCCTCCTCGGAGAGGCGCGCCCGTACAAAGGCCAACAGTTCCGAGTTCTCTGCCATCTGGTTCCAAATCCTTCTCCGTCACGGGCACGTACCGGCGGCGCACTCGACGTGCACCCACCGCTCCGGGCCCGTTGTACCCAACCAGCAGAGGATGCCTCACGAGCACGTCCCCGGCGCAGTCCGCACCCGGCCCCGTCCGTATGACGGACACAGCGCCATGAAGGACACGGCGCCGCCGCGCGCCGCGCGGGTCGGCTGCGGAAGAGCGTCACATACCGACAGGAATCAGCAGTGCGGTGACGTTGTCGTGCCCTCCCGCGTCGAGGGCGAAGTCCACCAGGGCCCGCGCGTCCTCGATCAGGCCGTCACCCCGGTCCGATGCCCTGCGCCGCCGGTGCGGCAGCGCCGACCGCAGCGCCTCGGCGCCGGGCAGGTACCGCCACAGCCCGTCGGTGCACAGCAGCAGGCGGCCGGGCACCGACGGCCGGTAGCTCCGCACGTGCGGAGCCGGTTCCTCCGCGTCCGCTCCCAGCCAGGCGGCGAGCGCCTCGTGCTCACCGGTGTCGTCCTCGGTCAGCGCCATGCCCGGCCCCTCGTCCGGGAGCCAGTAGGCGCGGCTGTCGCCGATCCAGGAGCTCCAGACGCCCTGGGGACCCGCGATGCCGGCGACATAGGTACAGGCCGGGGCGGCGTCCTCCGATCCGTTCAGGGCCGCAACCGCGTGAGCCGCGCGGACGGCGGCGTCGTCGAGGGCGGTCTCCGGCAGGCCTCCGGCGAGCAGGCTCTTCGTCAGCCACCTCGCGCCGACATCGGCCGCGACCTTCGCGGCACGCTCCGCACGGGGTGACATCGACACGCCGTCGCAGACCACACCGATCGTCCACCGGTCGGCCCGGGTGAGCACCATGGCGTCCGCGTTGATCGCGCGCCGGCTACCGCGGTCGCTGATCCCCGCCGCACCGGTGTCCGCCGTGATCTCCACATGCGAGCGGAACCCCGGCTGGGCTGCGCCGCAGTCCCAGCAGTGGCCGTCGGGGGCTACCGTTCCGCCGCACTCGCCACATACCGAGGTCATCGCGCCACGCGCTGTCCGGGGAAGTCCGAGTGGTCGCTGATCGCGTCCACCGCCGGGAGCGGGTCGGTCTCCTCGAAGCCGACGCCCACGGGCGGGCGTCCCGGGCCAGGGGCCAGGATGCGCCAGGCCGGCAGCACTGATCCTCGACGGCGTCTCCCGAACCCGGTCGGCGCCGATCGATGCACCGGTTCGTGCGGTATACCCATCGGGCGAATCTACCCGGCCGATCGATCAGCCGGACGACATCTGGCGAGCGGCCAGCAGGAGCGCGATGTCGTCGGGCCGGTCCTCGTCCTGGCCCGCCTGCGCGATGACCCGGTCCGCCATCACGGCAAGGGGCGCGTGAGCCACGTCGGCGAGGGTGCTGCGCAGACGCTCGATCCCCTCGTCGATGTCTGTTCCCGCCTTCTCCACGAGTCCGTCGGTGAACAGGGCCAGCACGCACCCCGGGGTGAGCTGAAGTTCGGTCACCGGATACGACGCCTCGGGGTCGATACCGAGCACGACGCCGCCCGGGAGATCCAGGACCTCGGTCCGGCCGTCGGGGTGCCGCAGTACGGGCTGGGGGTGGCCGGCCCGTACGGCCTGGGTGAATCCGGTGCCGGGGTCGAGCACGACGTAGCAGCAGCTGGCGAACTGGCCCGGATCGAGGTCGATGAGCAGCCGGTTGGTGGCGCTCATGATCTCCTCAGGCTCGTGCCCGCTGAGGGCGAACGCCCGTACCGCGCTGCGCAGTTGCCCCATCGTCGCGGCTGCTGCGACGCCGTGCCCCTGTACGTCCCCGATGACCAGGGCCAGCCCGCTGCCGGTTTCGATGACGTCGTACCAGTCGCCGCCCACCTCCATGCCCTGGGTACCGGAGAGGTAGCGTCCGATGGTGTCGACGCCGTCGACCACGGGCAGCCGGTGCGGCAGCAGGGCATCCTGCAGCCCGCGTGCCAGGGCGGCCTCGGTGTCGTAGCGCTGGGCCCGTTGGAGCGCCTGGGCGATGAGTCCGGCCAGGGCGGTGAGCACGGTGCGCTCCTCGGGACTGAAACCCCGAGGCTGGTCGAAGCCGAGGATGCACGAGCCGACCGGTCGCCCGGAGGCGATGAGCGGCAGGAAAGCGCGCGCGCCGACGCTCGTGTCCATGGGAATGCCGGGGTAGGCGGCCGCCAGTTTCTCCATGGACTCGAAGAACAGCGGCCGGCCGGTCGTGAGTGTGTCCACTCCCGGGATACGGGCGTCGAGACCGACGCCGTCGAACCGGTCCAGGAAGCCCTTCGGGAAACCGGTCTCCCAGGCCAGGTAGAGGCGCCGCTCGTTCTGCAGGTAGATGGCCAGCTGTCTGCCGCCGAAGGCCGGCAGCAGTTCCTCCGTGACCACGGCGGACACCTGCCGGGCCGTGACGGCCTCAGTCAACGCGATGGCCAGCGCGACCGGGCGGTACAGGACAGCTGCACGGTCGCCCACGGATCCGAGTCCCGCACCCGGTGTGCTGACGGACTGCGGCGCGTAGTCGGGCTGCGGCGCGGGACTCACCGTGACCGTGACGCCGTCGCGGCCCGGGAACATCGCAATGGACAGCCATTCGGTCGGGGCGCGTCTGGCGCGGAAGTACACGGGGTCGTCGGAGAAGAGGGCCGCCCGGTGGTGGTCCTCGTACGCGGGGTTCGCGAGCCAGGGCAACGCATCCCACAGGAGCCGGCCGACCAGCTCCGCTCGCGTCTGCCCGAAGATCTCCTCCGCGATGCGGTTGACGTAGGTGATCCGTCCGAGCCGGTCGTGGGAGAGCACGCCGCGCGGGATCCGGTCGGCCGCCTCCGGGACGACCGGCTCGGCACCCAGGTCGAGCAGCACACCGGTCAGATGGTGTGCGGGCCCGGCACCGGGCCCGTGGCCCGAGAGCTCGAGCAGGAGCGACCGGCCGTCGGGGCCGCGCAGTCGCATCCGGCGTACGTGCGGCTGTGCCGACCGCGCGGCCCGGCTGCCCAGGGTCCACAGTCCGTACACGTCCTCCGGCAGCAGTCGGGCTGTCAGCGCGCCCACGGTGTGCGGCGGGAGGTCCGCGGGCTCGGTGCCGAGGATCACGCACGCCTCGTCGTCCGCGGTGACGGCTCCGCTGTCGAGGTCCCAGTCGAAGTGACCGAGCCGCATCGGCTGCGCGGTGTCCGCGGGCAGCCGGACGGTCATGGGTTCGCCTTCCCACTCGGCCGGCTGCCCGTTCCTCTCCAGCCCCGCGATATCGGCGCCGAGCTGTTCCGCGATTCCCTGAAGCCTGCTGCGGTCGGCCCCGCCGACGGGTTCCCCGCGGGTGGCGTAGCGCAGCACGACGAGCACACCGACGATCGTGCGCCCGCTCCTGACCGGTACGTACAGCGAGCCGAAGGGGAACGGCAGACCTGCCATGAGCTGCGGAAAGCGTCGCATGGCCTCCTCGGCGTCGCCGAGGTACACGGGCCCGCCCGAGCGGTACGCCTCGGCCACCGGGAAGGGGCGGTTCACGTGCATGCGCCACCAGGGACGCATGAGCGGGGCGGGCAGTCCGGCGAGGACCGCCATCAGCAGCAGCCCCGGAGTACGGGAGCGCAGGTAGATGCCGCCGGCGTACCCGCCGACGGCCTCGATCGCGCTGACAACGGCCTGGGCAAGGACCAAGGACGGCCCACCCGGCGCCCGGCCGCCGTCGGATCTCCAGGTCACGCATCCAGGATGCGCCACCTCCGTACCACCGCGCACCTCCGTGCCGCACGCAGTGATCCGGATGACCGCCGTCGTGGCGCGGCCGGCGACACCGAATGCAGGAAGGTGCCTCCCTCGGCGACCCGCCCCCGGCCGTCCTGGACGGCTCCCGTGGTGCCGGTGGCGTCGATGACGACGTCCCGGCCGCCGGGCCCGGTCGAGCTCCTCGGCCCGCCCGGGCAGCGGCCCGGGTGCGGCCGAGGAGGCCGGCCGTGGGGAGCCGTTCGGGATTGACGTCCAGGAACCGTTCGGCCCGCCGGCCAACGTCGACCGATCCGTCCCCCCGTCGGGCGGTCTCGGGAATTCGCCGTCGGAGTTCCTCGGTGCCCATGACGCCATCCCTGCGCCAGGCACCTCGGGGCCGGGGAACGGCCCCCGCTTTCACTCATGGGAGTGCCCGCATCGCGCCCGACGACGGTCATGAAGATCCCTGGGCCCTGCGCCACGTAACACACGTGTCTGACACTCCGGATGAAAACGCCGTAACAACGTCTCGTTCCACACCGTACGACCGGTTTTCGGCCAACGATCCGTGACTCCCGAGCCGCCGGACAACCTCCGGGGCCCTTCCCCGGCTCTCACAGGAAAAGATCCTCCACCGCCCACCGGGCACTCGGAAATCGAGGAACGATGACCACCAGAACCCCCCGCAGCAAGCTGTGGCGGCCGGCCGTCGCCGCCGCCGCAGCGATCACCGTGATTGCCGGTGTCGTCGCCGCGGCACCGGACACCAAGAAGGCACAGCCCGTGCCGGAGCTCGGCCTGATCGCCGCTTCGGCATCGGTGACGCTCGACTCGTGGAAGGAGGAGCCCGGCGTCTACCTGGATCTCGGTACCTACCTCACCGCCACGAAGGCCCCTCTGGAACTGAAGGTGACCCGCGCGTCCTACAAGGACCCGGTCGTCGCCACGCAGATCATCCGCGAGGGGAAGAAGACCCGCACCAAAGTCCTGCCCAAGGGGCTCGTGAAGGACTTCACGGGGCTGACGGACTTCGTCCGGGTCACGGTCACCGATGCCGCGGGCAAGACTGTGCTCAGCAAGACGGAGTCCTTCTGCCCGAACAACGCGTCGGGACGGATCCGCCCCGACGCGCCGGCCACGTCGAAGTATCCCGAGAGCTGTCCCGTCAACCCGTTCACGCTCGGTTCGGTCTGGGGTGTCGAGAACGGCTGGGCGGCCAACACGTACGCGGGCTACTCCTCGACGCCGGTCGCCCTCCCGGCCGGGAAGTACACCGCGAAGGTGTCCGTGACCAAGCCCTATCGCGACCTGTTCGGCATCGCCGACAAGCCGCAGACGGTCAAGGTGACCGTGCGTGAGCGCAGCTGGGAGGAGAACGCGGGAGCCCTGTCCGCGGGAGCCCATGCGTCCCACGCGGCCGGGCACTCGGGCCACGCGGCCCTACGCACGCCCGCGCCCGCGGCAGCCACCAGCGGCGCGGGTCCGTCGTACAACGTGGGCCACGGCCCCTACCCGCCCGCACCGGCGGCGCTGCCCTGGGCGGTCAAGCGGGAGAGCTTCCGGTCCGCGCAGGCAGGTGACGGGCCGGGGCGGACGGACGGTTCCCGGCAGGCGCCCGCCGCCCGCCCCAACGCGAAGCGGCCGGCAGGCCGGGCCGCGGTCCCGAACGTGCCCAAGCCCGACCTCCGTTCGCTGCCCGCCTACGGCATCACCATCGCCGAGGGCGACGCCGACGCTCCGGGCAAGGACTACCTGGCGTTCAGCGCCAATGTGTGGAACGCAGGCCCCGCGCAGCTGGTGGTGGACGGCTTCCGGGCACCCGGCAAGGCACTGATGGACGCCTACCAGTACTTCTACGACGCCTCGGGCAAGCAGGTCGGCTACACACCGACCGGCACCATGGAGTGGGATCCCCGTCCGGGCCATGAGCACTGGCACTTCACGGACTTCGCGAGCTACCGGCTGCTCAAGGCCGACCAGAAGGAGGCCGTGCGCAGTGGCAAGGAGGCCTTCTGCCTGGCCAACACCGACGCCGTCGACTACACGGTGAAGAATGCCAACTGGCACCCGGACAACACCGATCTGTCCACCGCGTGCGGCCAGGAGAACTCGATCTCCGTACGGGAGGTGCTCGATGTCGGCTCCGGTGACACGTACACCCAGGACCTTCCCGGTCAGTCCTTCGACATCACCGGGGTGCCCAACGGCACCTACTACATCCAGGTGCTGGCCAACCCCGAGAAGCGGCTGAAGGAGACCGACCTCGGCAACAACAGCGCGCTGCGCAAGGTCGTCCTGGGCGGCAGCCCCGGCGCCCGTACGGTGACCGTGCCGGCGCACGGTCTGGTCGACGCCGGCTGACGGCGGCCGTTTGCGAGCCGGCTCCCGGGAGCGTCTCCCGGGGGCCGGCGTCCGCCCCGGACAGCATCAACATCCGCTGATAGCGCGGGAGTTGCTGTGGCAGACTTCGCAGGCGGAGCGGTTCACCTCATCTGCAACGGAGCTCGTCATGACGACTGGGACGCCTCAGCCCCCGATCGACACCAGCAGGCCCCATTCGGCGCGCGTCTACGACTCGCTCCTCGGCGGCAAGGACAACTACCCCGTGGACCAGGCGGTGGCTGAGCACCTGCCGATCGAGGCGAAGACCGGCGCCATCCAGAACCGGGCGTTCATGAACCGCGCGACGGCCTGGCTGGCCGGTGAGGGCGTCGACCAGTTCCTCGATATCGGCACGGGGATCCCCACCGCGCCGAATCTGCATCAGATAGCCCAGGAGATCAACCCGGCCTCGCGTGTCGTCTACTGTGACAACGACCCGATCGTCCTGCGGCATGCGGAAGCCCTGCTGATCAGCCGTCCGGAGGGGGCGACGGACTACGTCCACGCCGATGTGCGCGAGGCCGGCACGATCATCGAAGCCGCCCACAAGGTCCTGGACTTCGACCGCCCCGTCGCACTCTCGCTCCTGGGCCTCCTCCACTTCCTGCCCGACGACGACGACCCGTACGCCATCGTGCGCACTCTGACGGCCTCGCTGGCGCCGGGCAGCCACGTGGTGCTGTCCCAGGGCGCGTCGGACGTGAACCCCGAGCGGGGCGAGCAGGGCGCGCAGGAGTACCGGAAGGGCGGCATCCGGCTCGCGCTGCGGACCCGCGCCGAGTTCGGGCGCTTCTTCGAGGGCCTGGACCTGGTCGAGCCCGGCCTTGTGACGGCCCCCGAGTGGTACCGCGGGACGCCCGCTCCTCAGCCGGAGCAGAGCGGCCTGTACGTGGCCGTCGCCACCATCCCGTACGTGCCGGCGTCGAAGGGATACCCCCATGACTGACAGCCACCAGCACCCGGCGGCAAGGGTGTTCGACGCCCTCGGGGCCGACTACGAGCGTGCGTTCGCCGACTCGGCTGCGCACCGTGCCTCACTGACGCGGCTGGTCGATCAGCTCGCACCGCACAGCCGGGTCCTCGACGTCGGCAGCGGGACAGGCCTCCCGACCGCCCGGACTCTGGCCGACGCCGGGCACCAGGTGCTGGGGGTCGACGTGTCGCCGGTCATGGTCGATCTGGCCTCCCGCCAGGTGCCCGAGGCGTCCTTCCGTTGCGCCGACATCCGTGAACTCCCCTTGAAGGAGGAGAGTTTCGATGCGGTCTGTGTCTACTTCTCGCTCCTGCAGATGTCACGTGAGGACCAGACCGCTCTGGTCCACCGGCTCGCGGGAGCGCTGCGGCCCGGCGGCCGCATGGTCCTGGCTACGGTGCCGCTGGACGTGCAGGATGTGAGCGTCGTCTTCATGGGACAGCAGGCGCGGGTGAGCAGTTTCGCCCCCGAGGCGTTCGCCGCTCTGGCGGCCGGCGCGGGCCTCTCGGTGGAGTGGGAACAGAACACGGTGTTCACCCCGTCCCACGCCGGGGCAGCACCCGAACCCCACGTGTTCCTGCACTGCCTGCGGAGCTGACGTACGCACGTCGGCCCGCACCGAGGACGGACGAAGCCGAACCGTCGCTCCGGTCAGCGTTCCGGCGGGACCTCCGGCGGCGCGGTGGCCGGCAGCAGCTGTTCCGTCCAGATGACCTTGCCTCCGTCGTCGGTGTAGCGCGTGCCCCACCGCTCCGCCAGCTGCGCCACGAGGAAGAGCCCGCGGCCGCCCTCGTCCATGGTGGCCGCCTGTCGCAGATGGGGCGAGATGCTGCTGCGGTCGGAGACCTCGCAGATCAGGGTGCGCTCACGGACCAGCCTTACGCGGATGGGGCCGGTGGCGTAACGGATGGAGTTGGTGACCAGTTCGCTGAGGATCAGCTCGGTCGTGAACGCCTCCTCGGACAGATCCCACTCCGCCAGCTTGCGGGACACCTCGGCCCGTACGCGGGACACCGCTGCGGGGTCGGAGGGTACCTCCCAGTCGGCCACGTCCTGCGCGGCGAGCCGGCGTGCGCGGCCGACGAGCAGCGCGATGTCGTCGCTGGCACGCGAGGGAACCATGACGCGCAGGACCGCCTCGCAGGTCTCCTCGGGTGTCCGGTCGGCGTAGTCGGCAAGGGTGCCGCGCAGGAGCTCCAGACCTTCGTCGATGTCCCGGGTCCGGTCCTCGACGAGCCCGTCGGTGTAGAGCACCAGCCGGCTGTTCTCCGGCAGCTGTACGTCCAGTGTCTCGAAGGGAAGACCGCCGAGCCCCAGCGGCGGCCCGCCGGGCACCTCGGCGAATGCCGCGACGCCGTCCGGGTGGACGATCACCGGCTGGAGGTGACCGGCCCGCGCCATGGTGCAGCGCCCGGACACCGGATCGTAGATGGCGTAGAGGCAGGTGGCCCCGGTGACTCCTCCTGCCGATTCATCGGCCGTCTCGTCCTGGTCGATCCGGGCCACCAGCTCGTCCAGGTGCCACAGGAGCTCGTCGGGGGGCAGGTCCAGCGTGGAGAAGTTGTGGACCGCGGTGCGCAGCCGTCCCATGGTGGCGGCCGCATGGAGCCCGTGTCCCACGACGTCACCGACGACGAGTGCGACTCGGGCGCCGGGCAGCGGAATGATGTCGAACCAGTCCCCGCCGACCCCGCCGAGGCCGCCGACCCCGGCCTGCGCGGGCAGGTACCGGTAGGCGGCGTCGATGGCGCTCTGGTCGGGGAGGCCGCGTGGCAGCAGGCTGCGCTGCAGGGTGACCGCCACGGTGTGCTCACGCGAGTAGCGGCGGGCGTTGTCGATGCTCACGGCTGCACGGGCGACGAGCTCTTCGGCGACGGACAGGTCCTCCTCCTCGAACCGTTCGGGCCTCTGCGCCCGCCAGAACATGGCCACGCCCAGGATGACGCCGCGGGCACGCAGCGGAACGGCGATCATCGAGTGGAAGCCGCACTCGACGAGCCGCTCGGCCCGTGCGGGATGCTCCTCCTGCCACCCCGACAGGGCCGGCAGATCCGTGTCGATGACCGCCTCGCCCCGGAGCAGGCCGGCACCGACGGCGGTGCTCGGCATGAAGCGGACCACCGAGCCGAGCGGGTAGAGCCCCGTGTCGTGACGGGAACCGCTGAACGCCGTGCGCCGCATGTCGGACACCGTGCGTGCCGCCGTCGGTTCCTCGCCGCGCAGTACGGTCTCCGCCACGTCGACGGTGGCGTAGTCGGCGAACCTGGCCGTGGCGAAATCCGCCAGCTCCTCGCACGTCCGTACGACATCAAGCGCTGTCCCGATCTCCGTACCGGCGTCGTACAGCAGTTTCAGTCTTCCCCGCGCCACGGCGGCCTTGCCCGTGAGTGCCTGCAGTTCTGTGGTGTCGCGCAGTGTGGTCACGCTGCCCGGCGGCCCGCCGTCCTGATCCGTCGACCGCTGGCTGACGGCGAGTATCCGGTTGCCCACCGAGAGAACCTCGTCGGTCGCGATGCGTCCCGAGGCCAGCAGTCCGGTGGTGAGGGGGTCGAGCCCCAGATCGGTGACCTCGCGGCCTTCCACATTCGCCGGAAGGCCGAGCAGACGCCGCGCCTCGTCGTTGGCCAGCAGGAGCCGGCCGTCGCCGCTGACGATGAGTACGCCCTCCCGCACGGCGTGCAGGACGGCGTCGTGGTGTTCGTACATCCGGGTCATCTCGGCCGGGCCGAGGCCGTGGGTCTGACGCCGAAGCCGTCTGCTGACGAGCGCCGTTCCGCCCATGGTGAGGAGCAGAATCCCCGCGGCGGAGCCGAAAAGAAGGGGGAACTGGTTCTCGACGACGCCGCTCACGCGGTCGATCGTGATCCCTGCGGACACCATGCCCACGACTTTGCCGTTCGCACCGAAGACGGGCACCACGGCCTGCACGAGGGGGCCGATCGTCCCGGTGAGCCTCTCGGTGACGACGCGGCCGTTGAGTGCGGGCGTCACATTGCCGACGAACTTTTTTCCGATCCGGTCGGGCAGCGGGTGGGTGTACCGGATCGAGTCGAGGCTCAGCACGACGATGAAATCGACTCCCGAGCCCTTCCGGGCCGCCTCGGCCTTCGGCTGGAGCACAGCGCTCGGGTCCGGGCTCTTCAGAGCCGCTTCCATGCCCGGGGCGTTCGCAAAGGTTTCGGCGACGGCGACGGAGCGGTTGCGAGCTTCCCGTGCGCTGTCGGCCCGGGACTGCAGCACGAGCGCGGCCACGGAGGCAGCGACGAGCAACACCACGATCGCCACCTGCAGGAGAAAGACCTGACCTGCGACGGTCCTCATCTTGAGAAACGAACGCGGGCGGCCGTAGCGTCCGGCCATGGTCCCCTTCTTACACCCTCGGCATGGACCGGGCGAGCCGTGAGCCGCGCGGTACGGCGGCCGGGACCGCCCCGGACCTGCACCCTACGGCTGCCCGGCCGGTGCCGCTGGTCTCCTCGCGGCGCCCCCGTCCTCGCGGGCGAGCCGGTGGGGCCACCACACACGGGGGCCGATGTCCAGAAAGAGGGAGGTGACCAGCACGGACCGTACGACCAAGGTGTCCAGGAGCACGCCCAGGGCGACCGCGAAGCCGATCTCCGCGAAGGCCACGACCGGCAGGGTCCCGAGTGCGGCGAAGGTGCCTGCAAGGACCAGTCCCGCCGAGGTGATCACCGCCCCGGTGGCGGCCAGCCCCGTCAGCACACCGGCCCTGGTGCCCTGGTGCAGGGCCTCCTCGCGGATCCGGGTGGTCAGGAAGATGTTGTAGTCGATGCCGAGTGCCACCAGGAACACGAACACGAAGAGCGGGAAGTCCGTCGTTTCGCCCGCGTAGTCGAAGATGTAGCGGAAGACGAGCGCGCTGATACCGAGGGCGGCGGCGAAGGACAGCACCACGGTCACGATCAGCAGCAGGGGCGCCACCAGGGCGCGCAGCACCAGCGTCAGAACGATCAGCACCACCAGCAGCACAAGAGGAATGATGAGCAGGTTGTCGTGCTTGGTGGCCGCGTCCATGTCGAGCAGCGCCGCGGTGTCACCGCCCACCCGGGCGTCCGCATCAGGCACCGCATGCACCGCGTCACGGACGCGTTCCACGGTCTGCTCGGCCCGCTCGCTGTCCCCGGGATCCGTCATGGTCGCCTCGAAGATCACCCGGCCGTCGTGTTCCGGCCCGGCACCGGGGGGTACGACGAGTGAGCCGGGCACCACACCACGGGTGGCCTCGACCGCGCTTCGTACCTGAGCACTTCGGTCCGCCGCCGCGATGACGACCAGCGGGCTGCCGCTGCCTGCCGGGAAGTACCGGTGCTGGATCTCCTGGCCGACGATGGAGTCGGGCTTGTCGGGGAAGGAGTCGGCATTGCTGAGACCGGCGGCGCGCAGCTGGATCAGGCCCAGGGACAGGGCGGCGAGCACGAGAGCGGTGGCCACCCAGACCCTGCGCGGACGCACGGCGAGCCGCTCTCCCATCCGTGCCCAGAATCCGTGCTCGGTCGGCTCGGCAGTGCCGAAGTGCGGGATGACCGGCCAGAAGACCCACCGGCCGAAGATCACCAGCAGGGCAGGCAGGAGCGTGATCATCGCCATCAGTGCGACGGCCACTCCGATCGCGGCAACCGGACCGAGGCCCCGGGTCGAATTCATCTCGGCGACCAGCAGGACGAGCATGCTCAGCACCACGGTGCCGCTGCTCGCCAGCACTGCGGGCCCGGCGCGGTGCAGCGCACGCGCCATCGCCTCGTGCCGGTCCTCGTGCCGCCGCAGTTCCTCCCGGTAGCGGGCCACGAGGAGCAGGGCGTAGTCCGTTCCCGCGCCGAAGACGAGGACGGTCAGGATGCCCGCGCTCTGCCCATTGACCGTGAGGCCGGCGTGCGCGGCGAGCAGGTAGATGAGGGCCTGCGCGGTGAGCAGTGCGGCGACGACCGCGAGCACGGGCAGCACGAGCAGGGTCGGGCTGCGGTAGGTGATCAGCAGCATGATGATCACCACGGCCAGCGCGGCGAGCAACAGGGTCGAGTCGATGCCCGAGAAGGCGTCGGCGGAGTCCGCGGCAACGCCGCCGGGTCCGGTGATATGGACCGCGAGACCTCCCCCGCTGCTGCCCACGACGTCCCGTACCGAATCGACCGCCGGGCGGATCCGCTCCCATCCCTCCTCGTCCATCGTGATGGGAACGAAGATCTGGGCGGCCGCGGGTTGGTTCCTCCTGTCGTAGAGCGGGCCGCGCGTCTCCGCGCCCCGCACACCGTGTGCGCGCAGCGTCATGAACTGCTGCTTGTCCTCGGCGATCCGGGCGCGGTCGGCCCCGGTCAGGCCGTCCTCCCGGGCGTACACGACGATCGCCGTGATGATCTCGGGCCGGAATTCCTTGGATTCCTCCCAGACCAGGGTGGACTCGGCGCTGCTGGGCAGCCAGGACGTGGCGTCGTTGTCCTGGGCATCCGTGAGCTTCCCGGCGAGCGGCGCCGCGACAACGAGGACGATGAGCCAGAACGCCACGACCAGCCACTTGGTGCGCCGTCCGCAGACCAGCCGGGCCACTCCTTGCCGTCGACGCTGCTGTACGTCCGGCATGCCACTCCCACCGCTTTGTCCTGGTTCCGTGGCGGCGACAGTAGAGCGGTGCCCGGCGGATCGGACGCGCGACATGCCGTACGGCCGTGGCCTGCGCCTCGGTCGGACCACGGTGGAGCGGTTCTACGGGGCGGGACGCCGCCGGGCCGGACGGCCGGTGCAGGAATGCCGGAACCAGCCCGGACTGTGTCGTCAGGGGGTTGGTACCCGGATGGGGAGAGTCGGCCGTGATGGCTTGGGGGACGGGGCGAGTGCGGCACCCGGCCGGCATCGCGGAGCGGGCCCCGCGGTTCGGGACGGGGCGGATTTGGGTTGCGTCTACTCCAGTGCGCGCACGGCCGTTTCGAACACCCGGGGCAGGCGGTGAGCGGCGGGGACGATCAGCCGCGCGATGCGAGGATGCCTCGCTGCCACCAACAGCCCCTGGGTGAGCATGCGGTGACGTCGCGTCAGCCGGGTCCACTGCGCGGGGTAGGCCTCTGGCCGGTCCGCGGTGAGGCATGCGACCGCCGCCGATGCGGTCGCCATGGCCAGTGCGATGCCCTCGCCCGTCAGCGCGTCGACGTAGCCCGCCGCATCACCGACCAGCAGGACCCGTCCGGCCCTTGGGCTGTGCGCGTCCTGGCGCAGGGGCCCCGCGCCGCGCACGGGACCCGCTTCCAGGCCCCGGAGCGCACCGGCCAGGGCGGGAAACGACGACAGGTGCTGTTCGTAGGACAGGCGGTCGCAGCTCAGTACGGCGACACCGACCAGCCGGTCCCCGAGGGGCGTCACATAGGCCTCGCCGTGACGGGACCAGTGGACCTCCACGAAGTCCGTCCATGGCGCGACCCGGTAGTGCCGGCGCAGACCGTAGCGGCGCGGGGCGGACCCGGGGCGGTCGAGCCCGAGTTCGCGGCGCAGCGGGGAGTGCAGTCCGTCGGCGGCGATCAGCCAGCGTGCCGTCAGCCCCGCCGTACTGACGCTGTCGTCGTCCTGCCGGAGCGCCCCGGCTCTGCCCGCGACGATACGTACGCCGAGTTCCACGGCCCGCCGGTGCAGAGCGGCGTGCAGTTCGGTACGTCGCACGCCGAGCCCCGGGTGCTCGCGAAAGGTCGCCTCCGCTCGGTGGGGGCCCTCGACGTACCGGATTCCGCGCAGGTCATGGCCGGCCATGCCGACGCCCAGCGCACGCAGGGCCGCCACGCCGCTGGGCATGATTCCCTCGCCGCAGGCCTTGTCCACGGGAGCGGCGCGTGGTTCCACCACGACGACTTCCCGGCCGGCTCCGGCGGCCCGGATCGCCGCTGCCAGACCCGCCGGGCCGCCCCCCGCCACCAGGACGTCGATCACGCGCGCGCGGCCGCCGGCCGGCCCGAGGCCAGCGCCCGGCCCTCGCACCGGACGCGCACTGCCATGAGCACGGCGTTGAGCACGGTGAAGACCACGGCGGTCACCCACGCGCCGTGGACCAGCGGCAGCGCCAGCCCTTCGGCGGCGACCGCCGCGTAGTTGGGGTGGCGCAGCCATCGGTAGGGCCCGCCCGTCACCAGAGGCAGGTCCGGGACAACGATGACCCGGGTGTTCCACCGGTGTCCGAGCGTGCGGATGCACCACCAGCGCAGCCCCTGTGCCGCAGCCACCACCGCCACCATGGTCCAGCCGAACCACGGCACGAACGGGCGGCCGGCCGACCAGGTTTCGGCGAGGCATCCGGCCAGCAGGGCGGTGTGCAGGGTCACCATCGCCGGGTAGTGTCCGCGCCCGGCTTCGGTACCGCCGCGTGCCAGGCTCCAGCGCGTGTTGCGCAGGGCCACGGCGAGCTCGGCGAGGCGTTCGCCCGCGACGGCCAGCACGAGAACGGTGTACCAGATCATGCGTTCCTCCCGACTACCAACGCAGCAGCACCAGTTCGGAGCAGAATCCGGGACCCATGGCCATCAGCAGACCGGGCGTGCCGGGCTCGGGCCGTCTCTGTTGCATCGTGTCCCGAAGGACGTGCAGGACGGAGGACGACGACAGATTGCCCACCTCGGCCAGCGAGCTCCAGGTGACGTCGAGTGCGCCCTCGGGCAGTGAGAGCACGTCGGAGACGGCTTCCAGCACTTTGGGGCCGCCGGGGTGGCACACCCAGTGGGCGATGTCCTTCGGTTTCAGCCCGTGCTCCTCCAGGAACCCGCGGACGTCGTCGGCGAGATACCGGCGTACGACGTCGGGGACCGCCGGATCGAGCACCACCTTGAAGCCGGAGCTCCTGATGTCCCAGCCCATCACGCGTTCGGTGTCGGGGTACAGACGGCTGCGGGTGTCCACCACCACGGGTCCGTCCGCCGACGCCCGGTGCTCGCCGCCGACAGCGACGACGGCCGCCGCACCGTCGCCGAACAGCGCGGTCGCGACCAGGTTGGCGGGCGTCGAGTCGCCCCGCTGGAAGGTGAGGGAGCAGAGCTCGACCGAGAGCAGCACAGCCACCTGGCCGGGCCGGCCGAGCAGGTAGTCGTGCAGCCGGGCCACACCGGCGGCGCCACCGACGCAGCCCAGGCCGAAGACCGGGAGCCGTTTCACATCGGGCCGCAGACCGAGGCGCCCCACGAGCCGGGCATCGACGGACGGCGCCGCCACTCCTGTGACGGAGGTGAACATCAGCAGATCCACGTCGGCGGGCCGCAGCCCCGCCGTCCGCAACGCCCCGCGCACCGCCTGGGCACCCAGATCGACTGCGGCGCCGATGAACACGTCGTTGGCTGCTCCGAAACCGTCCAGCTCGCCGTAGCGCTCGAGGGGCAGCACCATGTTCCGGGTGCGGACCCGGGCGTTCTCGTGGATCCGGTCCAGGACGCGGCGGTCGCCCCCCGCGGGCAGGCAGGTGCGCGCCACCATGTCGGTGACCGCCCGCTGGGTGTGGCGGTGCGGTGGCAGAACCCCGTGCACGGCTGCGATCCGGGTCATCCTGGCCCCCGCTTCGGAGAGGTCATGGCCCTCATCCTGCCCACAGAACCGGGTGAAACCCCGCACATCAGACGTGCGGCTGGCGTGTTCGCGAGATCCGGAGTACCTACGATCCCCTCGTGGACACCACTGACCGGCCGCAGGTGCTCGACTCCGCGAAGCGTCCGCCCCACCCGGCGGCGGGGCTGGCGCTCTCCTGTCATCCGGGCCCGGTCGCGGCGGTGACCGCCCTTGTCGTCGCACTGTCCGTCAGCTCCGGGCTCGGGGGTGCCCGCTGCGTCCTGATCGGCGGGGCCGTACTGACGGGCCAGCTGTCGGTGGGCTGGTGCAACGACGCCTTCGACGCCCGGCGCGACGTGGCCGCCGGGCGCCGCGGCAAACCGGTGGCCCGGGGCGTGGTGTCTCCGAGCGCCGTGTGGCGGGCGGCGTTCGCCGCATTGCTCCTGTGCACGGCCCTGTCGCTCGCGTGCGGTCCTGTCGCCGGTGCGGTGCACCTCGCCGGGGTCGTGGCGGCGTGGATGTACAACCTGCGGCTCAAAGCGACGGTGTTCTCCTGGCTTCCGTATGTGATCGGATTCGGCAGCCTGCCCGTCCTGGTCGCCCTGAACATGCCCGGTCGCCCCTGGCCCGCGTGGTGGGTCGTGACGGCCGGTTCCCTGCTGGGTGTCGGAGCCCATCTGGGCGATGTGCTCCCGGACATCGATGGGGATCTGAGGGCCGGCATCCGCGGCCTGCCCCAGCGGCTGGGCACCACCCGCACCCGGCTGTTGCTCCCCGTACCCCTGGTGGCGGCGTCGATGGTGCTCGTCCTGGGGCCTGCGGGGCCACCCGGCTGGTGGGGAGCGGTCACCCTGGCGGCGGTGGCGCCGACGGCGTTCGCCGGGCTTGTGCCGTGCCGGTCGTGGCGCAAGGCGGCCCTCGCGGGGGCGGTGGCCGCGGCGTCGGCGGACGTGGTGCTGCTGCTGATGCGGGGCACCGCCATCGCCTGACCGTCCGGCCGGCAGGCACAGTCGGGGCCGCACCCGCGTGGCGTACGGGCCGGAACAGGGCCGCCCGGCCGTTCCGCCACGCGTGGCCCGCCTACTGGCCGGCGAGGCCGGTGTGCGCGATACCGCGCACGATCTGCCGCTGGAAGAGCGCGAAGACGACCAGGAGCGGCAGCCCCGCGATCACGAGCGCCGCCATGATCTGCGCGTACCGCACCCCGAAGGACGACTGGACGTTGACGAGACCGACGGGCAGGGTCATGCCGTTCGGGTCGGTGGTCACGAGGAACGGCCACAGGAAGTTGTTCCAGGTGGAGATGAAGGTGAAGATCGCCACGGCGGCCAGCACGGGCCGGGACAGCGGGATCACGATCGTCCAGAACACCCGCCAGCGCCCGGCGCCGTCGACGAAGGCCGCCTCCTCCAGCTCTCTCGGTACACCTTCGAAGAACTTCACCAGGATGAACACCATGGCGGGCACGGCGACCTGAGGCAGAATCACACCCCAGTAGGTGTCGACGAGGCCGAGTTGCACCATCTCCTGGAACAGCGGCGCGATGAGTACCTGCGGCGGCACCATGATGCCGGCGAGCACCAGCCCGTAGAGCAGTCTGCGTCCGCGGAATTCGGTACGGGTGAATCCGTACGCGGCCATCGCGCAGGTCACGACGGTCAGCACGGTCGTCATGAGGGAGATGTATACCGAGTTCATGAGCCAGCGCATCAGTTCGCCGGATTCCCAGACCTTGGCGTACGCGTCGAACGTGATGCGTGAACCGATCCACTCGAGCGGCGTCCCGGTCGTCTCCCCCTCCGGCTTCAGCGAGGTGGCGACGGCCCAGGCGAGCGGGACGAGCCAGGCCACCGCGAGGACCAGGGCGATGACGAGCAGGACGACCCTGCCGGGTGTCCAGCGCCGGCGGCGGCCCTCGGATCCGCCCAGCTGCTCGCTCGGGTGTACGCGGCGGGTTCTGACGGTGACGGAACCGCTCACTTTGCGGCCTCCTCAGCTCGGCGCCGGGACAGCAACGGCTGCACCAGGGAGACGGTCAGGATCAGGGCGAAGAGGATGTAGGAGACGGCCGAGGCGTAGCCGATGCGGTAACCGGTGAAGCCCTGTTGGTAGACGTACTGCAGGATGGGCCGGGTGGAGTCGTCGGGGCCGCCGCCGGTCATGAGGTAGATCTGATCGAAGATCTTCAGCGAGGCGAGTACCTGGAGGACCACAACGAGTCCCGTGGTACGGCGGAGCATCGGCAGAGTGATGTGCCACAGCTGGTGCCGAGCACCCGCTCCGTCCAGCTCGGCGGCCTCGTACAGATGGGCCGGAACTGCCTGCAGAGCGGCGAGATACAGCAGGAAGTTGAAGCCGACGGTCCACCAGACGGTGGTGGCCACGACGGAGAGCATCGCGTAACGCTCGTCGCTGAGCCATCCGATGCCCGGCTCCAGGCCGACGGCGGCGAGCATCTGGTCGGCGAGGCCGAAGCCGGAGGGAAAGATCATCTGCCCGAAGAGCAGACAGACGACTCCGGACGGCAGGAGGAACGGGGCGAACCAGCTGAGCCTCCACAGCCACTGCACCACGCGCAGCTGATGGGCGAGCAGGGCGAGACCCAGGCCCACCAGGACGAGCGGGACGGTGGACAGGACCGTGAACCAGACGGTGTTCCACAGCGAGGACCACACCTCGGGGTCGCCCACGGCCTCCGCGTAGTTGTCGAGGCCGACGAACTCCCCTCCGGAGCCGGTGATGTTGTCGCTGGTCAGGCTCAGGCCAACGCCGGAGAGCAGCGGCCAGATCAGGAACATGGCGTACACGAGCAGGAACGGGGCGATGAACACCAGGCCGTGTTCGGTCCATTTCCTGTGCACGGAACGGGCCGGACGCCGCCCGGGGACGGTGTCCGTCCGCTTCGTCACGGGTGGCGGTGGCGCCGCGGTGGTGGAGGTCATGACGCGGCTCCCGGAAGGGGGTTGCGGGTGTCGAGGAGAGTTCTCAGGCGGGCCTTGGCCTCGGTCAGAGCGCCGCGCGGACTCCGGGATCCGGTGAGCACACCGGAAAGGACGGCGCCGAGCTCGATCCACATGCGGGAGGCGGAGCCGGCGAACCAGGCGGGCTCGTCCAGCGCCACCTCGTCGATCACGTCGCGGTACTCGGACTGGGGCTTCAGTTCGAGGTACGCCGGATCTTCGAGCACCGGCAGATAGGCAGGCACATGGCCGCCCTCGGCCCACGCGACGGAGTTGCGCAGCATCCAGGCGACGAAGGTGTGCGCCGCCTCGTTGGGCGCGCCGCCGCGGTCGTCCTGATGCGGCAGGACGAACGAGTGGCAGTCGGCCTGTGTGGCGGCACTGCCGAAGAGCGCGGGCACGCGGGTCATGGAGAACGGGAGTCCGGCAGTCCGGAAGGTGGTGATCTCCCATTCGCCATTGAGGTGGAAGGCGGTCTTCCCGCCGTTGAAGATGCCCACGGAGGCGCCGTAGTCGGCGCGGCGCACCATCAGACCCTCCTCGGCGAGGGTTGCCATGTACTCGAGCACGCCCAGAGCCTTGGCATCGTCGAGCGCGAGGCGCTTTCCGTCCTCGGAAAGGACCTTGCCACCGGTCTGCGCGTAGAACGTGGCGAAGAGGCGCCAAGGGGTGATGCAGTCGGGCCCGAGCGTCTCGGTCACCAGGCCCGGCTGTCCGGTCACCTTCTTCGCGGCGCGCAGCGCGTCGGCGAACTCGTCGGCGCCACTGATCGGCTTGAGCCGGCCGCCCGCCATGAGACCTGCCTGCTCGCACACCTCGGTCTGGTAATAGAGGACGAAGGGGTGGGTGTCGAACGGCACCGCGTACTGTTTGCCGCCCACTTGGCCGCGGCGCCAGATCTCCGGCGGGAAGTCCTTTTCCCGCACACCCTGTTCGGCCAGCAGATCGAGATCGAAGGGGTCGATGAGCCTGCCGGGGGCGAACCCGGCGAGCCGTGCGAGATGCAGTACCGCCAGCTCGGGCGCCCTGCCTCCGGCGCCGGCCATGCCGAGCTTCGTGTAGTACGGCGCACCCCACTGCAGAGTTGCGGCCTCCAGGGCTATGTCCGGGTGTCCGGTGCGGAAGTCGTCCAGCATTCCCTGCATGTTGACGCCGTCACCGCCGCCGAACAGATGCCAGAACCGCATCCGGGTCTGCCCCGGCCCGGCTGCGGTGGCGGGCGCGGCGCAGCCGGACAGCGAGCCCAGGGCTCCGGCGGCGGCCAGGGCCCCGATGCCGCCCGCGAGGGCGCGGCGCCGGCTGGGGTGGTGTGGGTGCATGGCGGCTCGTCTCTGAGGGGTACGGGTCGTTCACCACGGGTCGCGTGTTCGGTATGTCGAATCCCGCCCGTCACTTCGGACGGGACCGTAAGCGCGGGGCAACCCGGCGTCAATGACTCGCGCTGAAATTGCGAACGATGTTCGATACCCCGGACAGCGCGTCCTGTTGTCGGACCTGATGCCCCGCACACCGGTCTCCCGCGGTGCGCCGCGACCTTCTGCGGCAGCTCCGGCACGGAGTCGCAACGAGGCGAACCAGGCGTCCCTCCGGTGCGTCCACCCGGTACATGACGAGCGCGTCGTCACGCCGGCCGGAAGACGCAACCTGGCTGGAAGGGGCAGTAGTTGACGGATACGGACAGCACGAACGACAGCGCGGCGGAACGGAACACGGCCGCGGCGACCCGGCCCGGCCCGGCGCGAGATTCCGTCCGGCCGCGGCATCCGTGATCACTGCGCCCGATCCCGGCCGGCGAACGTCTTTCGGAGACCGATGGCCGTACGGTGCACCCTGCCGCGCTCATGGCGTGGGGCCTGGAGCGTGAGGCCGAGGAGGGGTTCGACAGGGCGGCGACGCTGCCTGCGGAACTCCCCTACCCCGAAGGCGCATTCAGGGTCGAACGGGCCCGCAGCGCGAGGACCGGTCCTCCGGGGGCACGGATCGCCGCCACGTGACGGACGCGTCAGCACCCACCGCGGTTAACCGATGGAGCTCCGGCTGCCGGGTGCAGTGAGCCGGGCGAGGCGTTCGGCATCCTCGGGGAATTGTTCGTAGACGCATCGTGCGGGACGGGCCGCGATCCAGCCCGGCCGGGCTTCCCCGGCCGCCCCTGCGCCACTATCGGCCGGGCTGCGGCATCCGGACCACTACGGTGCCACCCTCGAGGTCCACTGTTGTCCGGTTCGGCGGCGCCCCGTCCTCCTCGTCGTCCCGCATCAGCAGTGCCGACTGGCGCCGACTTCGCACCGATCCGGGTGGCTGTCGTCGGCACCGGGCCGGCCGGCATGTACGCCGCCGAGGACCTCCTCCTGCACACCAACGCCGAGGTGACGCTGATCGACCGGCGCGCGCGAACGAGGGCTCGCCCCAGGCGTGGAAGTTCGGTCCGGCAGGGGCCGGCAGGGACGGCCTGTCCGCGAAGTAGGCAGCGTTGATCTCGGCGTACTCCTTCTGGGCCCCGAAGAGGCTGTCCACCGGGATGATCGCGTCGACCGGGCAGGCGTCGGCGCAGGCACCGCAGTCGATACACGTCGCCGGGTCGACATGGAGCATCTCCGTGCTGCCGAACTCCCGTTCCTCGGGCGTCGGGTGGATGCAGTTGACGGGGCACACGGCGACACAGGCGCGAGCGGGTCGACTGGTCACGCCCCCCGGCAGCGGGTCGGCGCATCGTCTTCCGCTTTCACTCCGCGCCCGTGGAAGTGCTCGGCGAAGACAGCGTCGAAGCCGTGCGCGTGACGGCAGCGGCAGCGGCAGCGGCAGCGGCAGCGGCAGGCGAGCAGGACATACCCGCCGGCCTTCTCCTGCGGGCGGTCGGCTACCGCGGAGTTCCGGTGCCGGGCCTGCCTTTCGACGACGTGACCGGCACCGTGCCGCACAAGGACGGCCGGGTGACGGGCACGCCCGGCACGTACGTGGTCGGCTGGATCAAACGCGGGCCCTCGGGAGGCATCGGAGCCAACCGCACCTGCGCGGCCGAAACCGTCGGCGCTCTCCTGGCCGATGCCGTCGCGGGCGTGCTTCCCTCGCCCGCGCACACGTCCAAGGCCTTCCAACGCCTCGCCCGGCAGCGCTGCCGCCATGTCGTCAACGCCCGGGGACTGGCCGCCATCGACCGTGCCGAGCTGGCACGCGGTCGCGCCCTCGGCCGCCCGCGCGTCAAACTCGGCACCGTGCCCGCGCTGATCGCGGCGGCGAAGGGCGGGCGTCGGCGATCGTCCGGCTGACGCTGTTACGGGGACAGCGGGAACAGGCGGGCCAGTTCGTCGGCGAGGCCGTGAGCTGCGCTCGCCAGGGTGTCCGGAGACGTGCCGCCGAACGGTTCGCGAAGGCGGGAACCCCGCGCATCCCACACCGCTCGGGAGCAGCCGGAACGCACCAGTGGGTCCACGACGCACTCACGCACCGGCCAGGAACGGTACAGCTCGGTCATCGAAACCTGCCTGTGACGGTGAGGGACGGTGGAAGTGAGGGAAGCGGGTGCGAAGTCGGGGCTTCCCTCACATTCAATCCGCTGCGGGAGGAATTGAGGGCGTGAGGCGCTCAGCTCTGCGGGCGTACGGAATCAGCACGGTTCAGCTACGGAAGCTGCGCGTGGAGAGGGAACGGGACCGCGCGAGAGGCCGTCCGGTCAGTTCTGGACGGCACAGACCGCGCCGGCCTGTCGACAGAGGTCGACGTGCCTGCGGGAGGTGAGGCGCATGTCCGGGTTCACGACGGCAAATATGACAGCGGCTTCGCCGGGCGGTCAACCCGGCCTGTCCGGATCTTGGCACGCAACGCATTCCTGCCCCTCCGTCCGGCTACCGGCCGAAGGTCGCCAAAGGGCTCTTGAACAGCGGGTCCAGTAGAATTGTGCCCGCTGCGACGGGCAGGACGGCCGTCCCGGCATGCGGACTGACGATCCGTTCGGGGTCCCCGCAGACGTGGGACAGATCGATCGCCGCACCCCGGATCTCCTCGAGGTAGTCGGGATTGACCAGGCTGGAGTGTTCGGTGACAACCACCAGGTCGGGGTTGAGGACATCGAGCAGCAGGGCCGTCGCACGACCGACCGCCCGGGCCCGCTCGCGCAGCAGCCGGTCCGCGCGCCGGTCCCCGGCGGCCGCCGCGTCCACCACGAGGTGCACATCGGGTTCGGGCACGATCCCGCGCCGCACGGCGGTCAGCCCGACGGCTGTGTTGGAGGCCGTCGCCTCCAGGCAGCCGGACCGCCCGCAGGGGCAGACGGCCGTGGAATCCGGTACGGGCAGGTGCGCCACGTCCCCCGCACCGGACCCCGGCCCCTGATGGACGACCCCGGCGATGCCCAGGGCGGCGTCGACCACATTGCCGACGAAGAGATGGACCAGGCTGCGGCGCGCCGCGGGCCGGCCGAAGAGGATCTCGGACTGCGCGATGGCCCGGGCGTGGTTGTCCATGCGCACCTCAAGTCCGCCCAGTCCACGGGCGAGTTCAAGACCCAGCGGGCGCTGGTGCCAGCCCAGCGCGTCATGCCGCACGACCGTACCCAGGCCTGGATCCACCCAGCCGCCGAGTGCCGCGCCGACCCCCAGCAGACGACGGCCCCGGCCGGCGTCGGCGAGAAACGTGCGCAGGCCGCCGAGGATCCGGTGCGACAGATCCCCGGGGGCGATGCCGTCGTGCGAGAGCGTGCTGCGGGCCAGCAGCCTGCCTCGTAGGTCGAGCAGTCCGAACGTCGATGCGGGCACGCCGATGTGGACACCACCCGCCACCGGCCCTTCGGTCTCCCCGGTATGGAGGTCGACCGGGATCTGTGGTCTGCCCACACCGATGCTCTCGACCAGTTCGGGAAGCTCCCTCACCAGGCCGAGACGTACCAGGTCGGTGCACTGACGTGAGACGGCGGCCGGACTGAGACCGGAGAGTTCGGCAATCGTCCTGCGGGCGACAGGCCCGTGATCCAGCACGGCGCGCAGCACCGTGGCGGCGTTGGCCTCGCGCCGGCCGTCACCGGTCGTCCTGGAGATGTGAGGCGCTGCTGTCATGGGGACCTCCTTCGGTCCTGCGACACGGGGCGGTCGCAACGTTACGGCGGCGTGAAATCGCGCCGGGGCCTGTGCCCGGTGCCGCGGCAGGGTGCGCGACACCTACAGAACGGCCCGAAAAACGGCTGCTCAGAGACGGTTTGACGAGGCGTTGCCGGAGGGGGAACCGGTCTCACGCAAGCGCCGATTCAACCACTGCCGCACACCGTTCGGGGAGTGGATGTGTGCTTGACGTACGCCGCAGGCCACTGGAAGTCTCCGAGGCATGTTCGCGACGGCCGTTCCCGCTGCGCGGCCCGCCCACGCCGGCCGCGCCACAGTGCCCCAGGCGTGTCCGGGTCGCTGTACCGCCGTCTGACCTGCCGCTCCGGCCCCGTACGTCCGGCGACTCGGTCCCGCTTCCCCCCATCACCCGTATCGAACCGCGTCCTTGCCGGGCGTCTCGCTCCGTTCAATTAATTCCTCTCCAAGATTAACCAATGATTGATCTCGGCATCCGAAGGGAAATCCCGTTATGTCCTCGGCAACCACCGCCCCCGCGTCCACCGTCACCGTCCAGAAGGTCGGCGGCCGGCTCGGCGCCGTCATCTCCGGGGTGCGCCTCGGCGGCGATCTCGACCCCGCGACCGTCGCAGCGGTCCGGGCCGCGATACTGGCCAACAAGGTCGTCTTCTTCCGCGGCCAGGACCACCTGGACGAGGACAGCCACGAGGCGTTCGGCCGGCTGCTCGGTACCCCGGTCGCCCACCCCACCGTTCCCTCCGCCGACGGCCGCTACTCGCTCGGCATCACCTCCGACCGCGGCACCCGGGCCAACCAGTGGCACACCGACGTCACGTTCGTGCCCGCCTATCCGGCGTTCTCGATCCTGCGCGCCGTAGTCATCCCTCCGTACGGCGGCAACACCCTGTGGTCCAACACCGCGGCCGCCTATGCCGGGTTGCCCGAGCCGATTCGCGTACTCGCCGACAGCCTGCGCGCGGTCCACTCGAACGACTACGACTACGCGGCCCTGCGCCCCAACGCTCGGCCCGAGGCACTGGCCCAGTACCGCGAGGTGTTCACGTCCATCAAGTTCCTCACCGAGCACCCGGTGGTGCGCGTCCACCCCGAGACCGGCGAGCGCGTCCTGCTCCTCGGCAACTTCGTCCAGCGCATCAGCGGACTGACCGGCCGGGACTCACGGGCCCTGCTCGACCTGTTCCAGTCGCACATCGAGCGCCCGGAGAACACCGTGCGCTGGCAGTGGCAGACCGGCGACGTCGCCATCTGGGACAACCGGGCCACGCAGCACTACGGCGTGGACGACTCCGACGCGCACGAGCGCAAGCTCCGCCGCGTCACCATCGACGGTGACATCCCGGTCGGTGTCGACGGGCGCTCGTCCACCCTCATCAGCCCCGAAGAGGTGCCCGACCCTGCATTCGGCATCGCCTCCGGCGCCTCGGAAGACCCGGTGGCACAGAAGGCCGGCGCGTGAGCGTGTCCGGCCCGTACGGCGACGTACGCAGCCGGGCGGGCGGTGCCACGGCGCCGCCCGCCCGGGTGGGACCGCAGGCAGACATCGCGCCGGCTCAACCGCTGAACCGGCGTGCCAGGTAGTCGGCCGTCAGGCTCCCGCCCGCCCGGGCCACATCCGCCGGCCGCCCGGAGGCGACCACCCGGCCACCCGCATCGCCGCCTCCGGGCCCGAGGTCGAGCATCCAGTCGGCTCCGGCGACCACTCCCATCTCGTGCTCGACCACGAACACCGAGTGGCCCGCGTCGACAAGTCCGTGCAGCTGCGCCATCAGCAGCTCGACATCGGCCGGATGCAGTCCTGTTGTCGGCTCGTCCAGCACATACACCGTGTGTCCGCCACGGCTCCGCTGGAGCTCCGAAGCGAGCTTGATCCGCTGTGCCTCGCCGCCCGACAGCTCGGTGGCGGGCTGCCCCAGCCGCAGATATCCCAGGCCCACCTCCCGCAGCGTGCGCAGGCTCCGTGCCGCCTGCGGGACATCGGCGAAGAACTCCGCAGCCGCATCCACCGTCATGCCCAGCACCTCTGCGACGTTGCGCCCGCGATAACGGACCTGCAGGGTCTCCTCGTTGTAGCGGGCGCCACGGCATTGCGGGCACGGCGCATAGGTACCGGGCAGGAAGAGCAGCTCCACGGCCACCATGCCCTCGCCCTGGCAGGTCTCGCACCGGCCCCCGGCGACGTTGAACGAGAACCGTCCCGCGTGGTAGCTGCGCTGCCTCGCATCGTCGGTGGCCGCGAAGAGCTTGCGTACGGAGTCGAACAGGCCGGTGTAGGTGGCCAGGTTGGAGCGCGGCGTACGACCGATGGGTTTCTGGTCCACCTGCACCAGGCGGTCCACGCTCTCCACCCCCGCGGCAACGAAGCCCGCGCCGGCCCCGGCGCGCTCCGTCTCTCCTGCGTCGCCGGCATCGCCGGCGTTGTCCGGCGGGACTTCCGCGCCCAGATGCTCGGCGAGGACCCCGGCGAGCACCTGCGCGATCAGCGTCGACTTTCCCGACCCCGAAACGCCGGTGACAGCGGCGAACACCCCCAGGGGCAGTTCGACGTCCAGGTCCCGCAGGTTGTGCCGGTTGATGCCCCGCAGGTGGAGCCAGGCCGACGGCTCTCGCGGAGTACGTCCGGCCGCGGGGTCGGGACCCGAGGCGAACAGGAACCGGCGGGTGGCCGACTCGGCAACGGATGCCAGCCCGTCCACCGGGCCGCTGTGCAGGACCCGGCCGCCGAGCTCGCCCGCGTGCGGTCCGACGTCGACGATCCAGTCCGCCCTGCGGGCCACGTCCATGTCGTGCTCGACGACGTACACCGAGTTGCCTGCCTCCTTCAGCCGTACCAGCACCGTCAGCAGGGCCTCGGTGTCCGCCGGGTGCAGCCCCGCCGACGGCTCGTCCAGGACGTACACCACCCCGAACAGGCCCGATCGCAACTGGGTGGCCAGGCGCAGCCGTTGCAGTTCCCCGGGTGAGAGTGACGGCGTCGTACGGTCCAGACTCAGATAGCCCAGGCCCAGTTCGGTGATCACCGCGATACGCGCGACGAGGTCGGTGCACAGCGTTTCGGCGACCTGCCGCTGTGGCCCCTCGGGGAATTCACCGGCCTCGCCCCGGGCCACGGGCCGCAGCACTTCGGCCAGAGCGGCGAGCGACATCGCGTTGAGCCGGGCGATCGTCCGCCCGGCGAAGGTGACAGCCAATGACTCAGGGCGGAGCCTGCTGCCACCGCAGTCCGGACAGGCCGAGCTCTCCAGGTACCGTTCGGCGCGGGTGCGCAGTGTCTGGCTCTTGGAGTCGGCGAAGGTGTGCATCACGTAGCGCCGGGCGCTCTGGAAGGTGCCCTGGTACGAGCGCTGGATCCGGCCCGCCTCCCGCACCGGATCAACGGTCACGACCGGCTGCTCGTCCGTGAACAGGATCCACTCCCGTTCCCTGCGCGGCAGCTCCCGCCAGGGCAGGTCGATGTCGTAGCCGAGGGTTCGCGTCACATCCCGCAGATTCTTGCCGTGCCAGGCACCCGGCCACGCCGCGATGGCCCCCTCCCCGATGCTCAGCGACGGGTCCGGGACCAGCAGTTCCTCGGTCGTGCGATGCACCCTGCCCAGGCCGTGACACCCCGGGCACGCGCCGGCTGCCGTGTTCGGGGAGAAGGCATCGGAATCCACCGGCTCGGCGCCCGGAGGATAGGTGCCCGCGCGGGAGAAGAGCATCCGCAGCGTGTTCGACAACGTCGTCACGGTGCCGACGTACGAGCGGGACGTCGCCGAACCCCGTCGCTGTTCCAGTGCGACGGCCGGCGGCAGCCCGAGGATGTCGTCCACCGCGGGCACTCCCACCTGGTGGATCAGCCGGCGCGCGTACGGGGCGACCGACTCGAAGTACCGGCGCTGCGCCTCCGCGTAGATCGTGCCGAACGCCAACGACGACTTGCCCGACCCGGAGACTCCGGTGAAGACGGCCAGGACGTCCCGCGGGATGTCCACGTCGACGTTCCGCAGGTTGTGCTCGCGGGCGCCGCGCACCCGCACGTACGGGTCATCGGCGGGGCTGCTCATAACTCTCCGGACGGCATCGGGGAAGGGCGGGCACGCCGCCGCCCGACGCTCCGCCCAGGCGCCTCTCCCCCGCAGGCCATCCGCCTGGTGCCGAGAATATGGCCTCGCTGCGTCTCCTCCATCAGTGTGCGCTCGCCGCTGCTGATCCGCAGTCCGCGCTCCCTCGTCGCCTCGTCCCCATCCCCATCTCCATCCCCATCCCATCCCCGTCCCCGGGAGGGAACGAGCTCCGCAGGGCGATGGCCCGGCCTTTGTTAGCACCTCGTTGCGGTCGTGTGGCACCTCACCCGAAAAGATCGACACGGCACCTGGGGCCCCGCATCGTGTTAAGCGCTTACTACCTTCCGCTTCTGCCCTCGCGAACCCTGCACCCCGCACCCCCGCACCGAAGGAGTACCGATCGTCATGCACGCCATCCGTTCCGGATACCGAAGAATCGCCGCGGTGAGCGCCGCAGCGGTCCTCGCCGGACTCCTGTCGGTCCCGGCCGCAGCCGCATCCGGCCACAACGGCTCCCCGGAGCCCCGCCGCATCCTGGAGAATCTCGACCGGGGACTCGTCGCCGTCCCGTCCGGGAAGGGAACCTTCCTCAGTTGGCGGCTGCTGGGCACCGAATACGGCTCCGCCGTGGCGTTCAATGTCTACAAGGCCGGAAAGCGGCTCAACCGCAGGCCCGTCACCGAGTCCACCACGTACCAGGACAACAGCAGGGGTGGTGGTACGTACACGGTGCGCGCGGTCGTGGACGGCGGGGAGCAGCAGGCCGGCACCCCCGCCCTTTCCTTCGCCGAGGGCTACGCCGAGATACCGCTCTCCGGCGCCGACGGCTACACGGTGCAGCACGCATGGCCGGGTGACCTCGACGGCGACGGCCGTTACGAACTGGTCGTCAGCCGCCTCTCCGGTACCCGGGACAAGCCTGACCTGCTCGAGGCGTACACCCTCACCGGCCGGCGGCTGTGGCGCGTCGACCAGGGGCCCGGCTCGTACACCCAGGTCGCGGGCAATGGCGCCAACGACCCCGCGCCCGCAGCGATCAGCGGGTCGACCGCCATCGGTGGCTACCGCAACGACGACAACGTCACCGTCTACGACCTGGACAGCGACGGCAGGGCCGAGGTCCTCGTCCACACCGCGGACGGCACCACGTTCGCCGACGGTGCGCAAGTCGAAGCCGATTCACCCGCGCAGCAGTTCATCTCGGTCATCGACGGCGAGAGCGGAACGGAACGCACCCGGCAGCCCGTCCCCGAGGACTTCACCGCGGACGGCCCCTCCGGAGGCCAGTTCGGCGTCGCCTACCTGGACGGGGTGCACCCCAGCCTGGTGACCAAGCTGGTCACCCGGGTCGGCGCCAAGCGCGGTGCCTTCCGTACCCTCTTCCAGACCTGGGACTTCGACGGCCGCGAACTGAGCAGCCGCTGGAAGTACGTGGCCACTTCGCAGAGCGGCGCCACGAGCTTCCACCAGATCCGGGTCGTTGACGTCGACCAGGACGGCAAGGACGAGATCGCCGACGGCAATTACGTGGTCAACAGCGGGGGAACGCTGCGCTATGTCGTCGACGGCGCGGGCCACGGAGACCGATTCCATATCGCGGACCTCGACCCCGACCGCCCGGGACTCGAAGGGTTCGCGATCCAGCAGTCCGAGCTCGGTGTGGTGTCCGCGTTCCCCTGGTACTACTACGACGCCGGGACCGGCGAGCGCCTGACCACCGGCGCCCACCCCGAGAACCCGGCCGGTGAGGCGGACCTCGATGTCGGCCGCGGTACCGCCGCCGATATCGACCCCCGCCACCGAGGCCTCGAGTACTGGACCTCCACCGCCGACGTGACCGCGTCCGGCTCGGGCGTTCGCAACGTCCGGGACGGCAAGGTCTCCACGACCACTCCCAGCGTCAACTTCCGTATCTGGTGGGACGGGGACAAGGGCGCCGAGCTCCTCGACAGCACCCACGTCGAGAAGTGGAACCCGAGGTCCGAGACGTCCGCCAGAATCTTCGATCCGTCCGGTGTCGTTGCCGGAGCCCGCAACGCGACGCCCTTCTACGGCGACATCCTGGGCGACTGGCGTGAGGAGATCCTCGCCGAGACCGAAGACCACACCGCTCTTCGTCTCTACACCACCACCGAGCCCACCCGCACCCGGCTCTACACGCTCGCCCACAACCCCGCGTACCGGCTCGGCTGGACGGTACGCGGGTACCTCCAGTCGACCTTCACCGACTACTGTCTCGGCTTCGACTCCAGGAACCCGCCCAAGCCCGCTGTCCGTACGGACACCGGCCCCGACCGCGCCTGGACCCGCATCGCCGGCGACTCCTTCCGCTCCGGAACGGGCCGGTGGCGCTCCGAGCTCCAGGACGGTGGCTCGGTGACAGCCGCGGACGGAATCCTGGACATCGACGTTCCCAGCGGTGCGACCGTCTGGTTCGGGCAGAGGCTGAAGGGCCGGTACGAGCTCGAGTACACCGCGACGCCGGTCTCCCAGGGCGGTCCCAACGACCGGGTGTCGGATCTGAACAACTTCTGGAACGCCACAGATGTGCGCTCCCCCCACGACCTCTTCGCGACCGTGAGGGAGGGCCGGCTCGACGAGTACAACTACCTTCGGACGTACTACGTCGGATACGGGGCGAACGGCAACACCACCACCCGGCTGCGGCGTTACGTAGGAGATCCGGACAACCGCCCGCTGCTGTACGACTACACACAACCGCTGCTGACAGCGAACGAGCCCAACCGGGTCAGGATCGTCTCCGACGGCTCGAAGGTCCAGTGGTGGAACAACGGTCAGCTGGTCTTCGACCACCGCGACCCGGAGGCGTACACCAGTGGGTACTTCGCCTTCCGCACCGTCACCAGTCACTTCCGGATCAGTGACTTCACCGTGTGGCGCCCGCCGGCCCGTACCTGATCAGTGGGCCCAACCCTGCGGGAGAGGCGAGGACTGCCCCTCGGACCGCGGCAGGAAACAGGAACCGCACATCCGCAAGCTGTTCCGACAACTCCCGCAGGCGGCGGCCGGTTTCGGGATCGGCGGCCGCAGAGGACAGCTGTACGCGCGTCGGTCCTCCGGTCCCCGCAGAGGGCCGCCGGGACGGCGCTGACCGCCTTCGATGCCCTGCAGCGATGACGGCCAAGACCCCGACGAACTACTCGTCGGGGTCTTCGCCGTCATCACCCCATCGCTGGGAACCGCCGAAAGGCCCTAGCCGGCGTCCGCGCCGGGCCTGTACGCCGGGCGCGGAGGCCGGAGCGTCAGGCCTTCACCGTGGCCTGCTCCTCGACAGCGGTCCCGTCGGCCTTCTTGCCGAGAACAGCCGTACGGGCGGCCGGAATGACCGTCGCGATGACAGCAGCCACCAGAGCGACGCCGCCTCCGATGATCAGGCCGGCGCGGAAGCCGCTCTCCGAGGTGAGGCTGAAGCCGCCCATGGTGATGTTCATCTGGGACAGGACCACTCCGACCACCGCGGCACCGATCGAGGTTCCGAGGGATCGCATGAGCGTGTTGAAGCCGTTCGCGGCAGCGGTCTCGGAGAGCGGCACCGAGCTCATGATCAGCGCGGGCATCGAACCGTAGGCAAGGCCCACACCACCGTTGATGACCATGCAGACGAGCATCAGGCCCCAGGCGGAACCCATCAGGACCAGCGAGAGGCCATAGCCCGCGGCGATGACCAGGGCACCGCAGATCAGCGTGAACTTCGGACCGCGGGCGTCGGTGAGCTTTCCACCGAAGGGGGAGACGAGCATCATCATGATGCCACCGGGCGCCATCCACAGGCCTGCGGCAAGCATCGACTGACCCAGGCCGTAACCGGTGGCATCGGGGAACTGCAGCAGCTGAGGAATGATCAGCATGCTGGCGTACATACCGAACCCGATGAAGACCGAGGCGAGGTTGGTGAGCAGGACCCGGGGCCGGGCCGTGGTGCGCAGGTCGACCAGCGGATCCCGGGTGCGGGTCTCCCAGAAGCCCCAGGCCAGCAGGACCACGACGGAGGTGGTGAACAGGCCGAGCGTCGCTGTCGAGCCCCAGCCCCACTCGGCGCCCTTGGAGACGGCGAGCAGGAGGCAGACCAGTCCCACACCGAGACCGATCGCGCCGGGCGCGTCGAAGCGCTGGCCCTTGGCGCCGGCCGGAATGTCCGGGATCATGAACCAGATCAGTGCGGCGATCGCCACGGCGAGCACGGCCGAACCCCAGAAGAGCACCCGCCAGCTCGTGTACTGGGCGACCGCTGCGGAGATCGGCAGGCCGAGACCGCCCCCGATGCCCATGGAGGCACTGACGAGCGCAATGGAGGAGCTGAGCTTCTCCGCGGGGACCACGTCACGCAGCAGGGCGATACCGAGGGGCACCATGCCCATCCCCATGCCCTGCAGACCGCGCCCGACGATCATGGGGACGACGGAGGACGCGAGCGCGCACACCACCGACCCCACGATGAGGGGCACGGAACACGCGAGCAGCATCCTGCGCTTGCCCAGCAGGTCACCGAGCCGTCCGGTGACGGGCACGCACACTGCCGCCACCAGCAGGGTGACGGTGATCACCCAGGCACTGTTCGCGGACGAGGTGTGCAGGATCTGGGGCAGTTCCGCGATCAGGGGCGTGACCAGCGTCTGCATGATCGCCGCCGTGGTGCCGGCGAAAGCCAGCGTGGCGACCACGGCGCCTGCGCGGGCCGAGGGCTGGGGGGCTTCCATAGTGAAATTCCTCGCATATCTGTCGGGTTGCAATATGCATCGTACACATCGAATGTATTGCCCACATCATATGGGTGATGCACATTGCCGTGCGACACTGGAACCCCGGCCGCCGCGAACCGCAACGTGCCGGCCAGGCAGAAGTGCAGGAGGCAGCACGCGCATGAGCAGGCCGACGTACGAGGTCGAGTACGAGCAGATGCTGCTCAGCCGCCACGGTCTCCTGCAGCACAGAGACGGGCGCACCAAGGACGGCGGACTGGAGCGCAGCGCCTACATCCTGCTCAGCCGGCTTCGCGTCCAGGGGCCGATGTCGATCGGCGAGCTGAGCGACGCCTTCGGGCTCGACGCCTCCACCCTCAACCGGCAGACCGCTGCCGTGATGCACACGGGACTGGCGGAGCGCATCCCCGACCCCGCGGGCGGCATGGCCCGCAAGTTCCGCATCACCGACAAGGGCGCCCGCCTGCTCGACGAAGAACGTGAGCGCACCGTCCGCTCGCTGGGACGGGTCATGGCCGACTGGCCGGAGCAGGACATTGCCGCCTTCGCCGCTTACCTCAAGCGGTTCAACACCGGCATCGAGCGGCTCGGCGGGCGGCCCTGGCCGCGGCCGTGACCCGGTTCACCACCGGCCCGGACCGTCGGTGGCGGCGCTCCCGGTCACAGCGCCAGGAGCCTTCTCATGGCCGGCATCAGGCCGCCGCGGCACCCCTTGAACGATCAAAACGACGTCGGGTTAGCATATGAGCGCCTCCTAGCTCGAAAGATAAACCTGTGACTGTCAATGACGACTCGTTCACCAACTGGAAGATCCGCGAGGAGATCGCGGAATCGATGATCCCCATCATCGGGAAGCTGCACCGGGAGGGGGACGTCACCGTCCTGCTTCACAGCCGCTCCTTGGTGAACAAGTCGGTGGTCAGCCTCCTCAAGACCCACCGGTTCGCGCGCCAGATCGCCGGCGAGGAGCTCTCGGTCACCGAGACGCTGCCGTTCCTGCGGGCTCTCACCACGCTGGATCTCGGCCCTTCCCAGATCGACATCGGCATGCTCGCCGCGACGTACAAGGCCGACGACCGCGGCCTCTCGGTGGAGGAGTTCACCGCCGAGGCCGTCGCCGGCGCCACCGGTGCCAACAAGATCGAGCGCCGCGAGCCGCGCGACGTCGTCCTCTACGGGTTCGGCCGCATCGGCCGCCTCGTCGCGCGCCTGCTCATCGAGAAGGCCGGCTCCGGCAACGGCCTGCGGCTGCGCGCCATCGTCGTCCGCCAGGGCGGCGAGCAGGACATCGTCAAGCGCGCCTCGCTGCTGCGCCGCGACTCCATCCACGGCCAGTTCCAGGGCACGATCACCGTCGACGAGGCGAACAGCACGATCATCGCCAACGGCAACGAGATCAAGGTGATCTACGCCGGCGACCCGTCCGAGGTCGACTACACGGCGTACGGCATCAAGAACGCCATCCTCATCGACAACACCGGCAAGTGGCGCGACCGCGAGGGCCTGTCGAAGCACCTGCGCCCCGGCATCGACAAGGTCGTCCTGACCGCGCCGGGCAAGGGCGACGTCCCCAACATCGTGCACGGCGTCAACCACGACACGATCAAGCCCGACGAGCAGATCCTGTCCTGTGCGTCCTGCACCACCAACGCGATCGTCCCGCCGCTGAAGGCGATGGCGGACGAGTACGGCGTGCTGCGCGGCCACGTGGAGACCGTCCACTCGTTCACCAACGACCAGAACCTGCTGGACAACTACCACCCGTCGGACCGCCGCGGCCGCTCGGCGCCGCTCAACATGGTCATCACCGAGACGGGCGCCGCCTCCGCCGTCGCCAAGGCGCTGCCCGACCTCGACGCGCCGATCACCGGAAGCTCCATCCGCGTCCCGGTGCCGGACGTATCGATCGCGATCCTCAGCCTGAGGCTCGGGCGCGAGACCACCCGTGAGGAGGTCCTCGACTACCTCCGCAACGTGTCGCTGACCTCCCCGCTCAAGCGCCAGATCGACTTCACCACCGCCCCCGACGCGGTCTCGAGCGACTTCATCGGCTCGCGCCACGCCTCGATCGTCGACGCCGGTGCCACGAAGGTCGAGGGCGACAACGCGATCCTCTACCTCTGGTACGACAACGAGTTCGGCTACTCCTGCCAGGTCATCCGCGTGGTTCAGCACGTGTCCGGTGTGGAGTACCCGACCTACCCGGCGCCGGCTGTCTGACCGCGGCGGATCGTCCGGTCCGTTCCGGTGCCCCGGCGGACGGCGGTGTGGGAGAGCAACCGATCCGGTTGCTCTCCCACAGCCCTGCCCGCCCCGGCAGAACATCGCGTCGGACCACGGCCGGCACAGCTAAGGGCTGTCTCCGTGCCAGTGGAACCGGCGCCGCTCCGCTGCCCTCGGGGCGTACAGGGCGCGGCCGCCCGGACCGTAGCGGCCGATCTCCGTGGGCAGAGCGACGCTTTCATGACGGGCCGGGTCGGGCCAGTCGGTGACATCCAGGAGAAGGCCGTCCAACGGTCCGCCGACCAGCTCCACATACAAACGGCCCGGAAGCGGCCCCGCCTCCTCGTGGTCCGCTCCGTAGACCCTGCCGCGCATGAACTCCAGCTCATCCATAAGGGCAGCATCGCAGTCGGCACTGACAGCGACTGCTCGTGTTCCGCCGTTCGCCCTGCGCGAGGCAGGTCAGCTGTGATGCTCCGCAATCCCGCCCGTCCGCCCGGTGAAGAACCTGTCCTGACCCCGCCCGGGACCGCCTGACGCCCGCCGGCTCCCGACACCCCTCAGTCCTCCGGCAGCACCCCCGGGACAAGAAGGATGCGCAGACCCGCCCGTACGACGTCCCAGTCGGTACCGGGCTCGCGGTCACGTGCGCGCTGCAGCCACGTGGCTCGGTCCCGGTGTTCACGACGCAACTGCTCCATGTCCAGTTCGACCCCGGGCGGGGGGCCTGACTCCTCAAGCCGGCCGATGCGCTGATCCATCGCGGAGAACAGCGCCCGGTCCAGTTCGCTCACCGCCGCAAGGAACTCGCTCGTCGGCATGGTCACCCGACCCGCCTGCGGGCCGACGAACTCGATCACGCCCTCCGGGTCCGCCTGGTGCTCCCAGGCGACGGTCACGGTGTCGTCCTTGCCGACGACGGTACGCCGACAGCGGATGTGCGGGGCGACGCGCAGGTAGTCCGTGTACAGGTATCCGGCACTGTGCCAGTACATGGCGGCCTCGGCCTCCGGCGCGTCCTGCCATTCCCAGTCCGGCGAGATGTCGGCCGCAACGTCCGCCAAGTCGGGCGGCACCGGCTCCATCGCCCCCGACACGAGGGCGATGACGTCCTCCCACAGCCGGACGACGAAGTACTCCACGTACGGGTGTCGCGGCTCGGTGCCGGTATCGCTCCGCAGTTCCTGCACACTGCGCGCGGAGTAGCGCAGCACTTCATGACCCCCGAGGTCGATGCAGTACCAGCCGTCTGTCAGCCCGAACCAGTGAAGTACGGGACGCTCACCGCCCCAGGGCGTGAGCGTCTCCAACGGAGCCAGTCCGAAACGGAATCGAATCGCAGGTTCATGGTGGGTCACCGGCCCAGTGTCCCAGTTCGATCAACAGCCTTTGTATGACCCGGGCGTGCCTCCGACCCAGGTGGTCACCCGGCGCTCGCCCTGTACTGGGTGACCGCGCGCCACTCCTCCTCGAGGATGCTGAACATCTCGGAGTCCCGCCAGCCGTCCCGGATCAGCACGGTGTGACGATGACGTCCTTCCCATGTCATGCCCAGTTTGCGGAGCACCTGAGCCGACCCAGGATTTTGCGGGTCGCACGTGGCACGGATGCGGTGGAGGCCGAGATCCTCGAACCCCCACGCGAGCAGGTGCTTGCCGATCGCCGTTCCGATGCCCTGGCCCCGGACCCGGGGGTGCACGACATAGGTGATCTCGCCCTGACGGTGTCCTCGGCTCCGGACATGGAGCTCACCCATGCCGACCACTTCGTCCTCGACACGCGCCATATAGGAAAACCGATGCTGAGGGCGGTGCGACTGCGCCTCGACCGCAGCCGTGACGAAGACGCGCGTCTGCTCCTCGGTGTTCGGACCCCAGGTCTGGAAGCGGCAGACCTGGGCAAGGGAAGCCCAGGAGTGAACAGCTCGCCAGTCTGCGAGTTCGATTCTGCTCAGAGTCGGCGAATGTCGAGCCACGGAGCCGATCGTGCCAGGTGCGGTCACGCAAAAGCCATCGGTCCAGGAACTGGCACGTGGCCCGGCGCCTCAGACGACGTCGGCGGCCATCCCCGTCAGGCGCGACGATTCGTCCCACAGTGCGCGTGCCATGTTCATGTCCTGAGCACGGGCCGACGTGCGGGCGGGCGCGGGCCCTCCCCTGGTCTCGCCCAGGTGGCGGGGGCCGTAGTAGCTTCCGCCGGGCGCTGCCGGCAAGGTCGCCGCGTACAGCGTGGGCAGTGCGCCGACGGACGCCGGTTGCGTATAGAGGCGCGTCGCCCGTTCCAGTTTCGCCGCCCAGGGGCGTCCGGCCAGACGCGGGCCGGCCTGCCCGAGCTCCGTCGCGGACAGGCCGGGATGAGCCGCCAGCGCGACCAGTTGCCTGTCGGAGGCCTGGGCCCGGCGCTTGAGTTCCGCGGTGAAGAGCAGGTTGGCGAGCTTGGACTGCGCATAGGCACGCCACTTGCCGTAGCCGCGTTCGGCGTCGAGGTTGTCGAGGTCGATGTGGCCGATGCGGTGCGCCAGCGAGGAGAGGGTCACCACTCGTGAGGGGCCGCACGTCCCGAGGACGGGCAGCAGGCGGAGCGTGAGGGCGAAGTGGCCGAGGTGGTTGATGCCGAACTGCATCTCGAATCCGTCGGCCGTGTGCAGCAACGGCAGAGCCATCACGCCCGCGTTGTTCACCAGGAGGTCGAGCCGGCCGTCGACCTCCTTCGAGATGCGGTCGGCCGCCTCGGCCACCGCAGACAGGTCCGCCAGGTCGAGGCGGACGAGCCGGATGTCCGAGCCGGGAGCGGCACGGCGGACGGCGTCCAGCGCGCGCCGGCCCCGCTCGGGGTCGCGGCAGGCAAGCACCGTCCGGGCCCCGGAGCGGGCCAGAGCGAGCGCCGTCACCGCCCCGATTCCGCTGTTCGCGCCCGTGACCACCGCGGTGGTACCGGAGAGGTCGGGCATGTCGTCGAGACTCCATGAGTGCATGGCTCACACCTCCCCCGCGGGTGCCACCGCACACCCCGGATCTCTTCGGACAGCCGCTATGGGCTTTCGTTTTGGACCAGGCCGGACCAGGCCGGACCAGGGAGCGGGGTCTGGTATGTCTGCAGGGCGGAGAATTGCGGCAACGCAATGGAGTCTCGCCTGCTGAGCCCGTCCAAGCAGGACGATCAGGTAGGCGTTCATGAGGTCGGGCAAGGGTGGCTGGGTGCGCGCGACGGCCAGGACGGTCCGGCCGATGAGCGTCGTGGCGACTCGCACATGATCGACAGCGGCGTTCGGCACTGGCAGGCTGACACGATGCGGATACCCAGACAAGCAGCCAGAGTCGCAGTCCTGGATCCCACGGGGTCGGTCTTCATGTTCCGGTACGACAACGAGGAAGTCGGCGTCCACTGGGCGATGCCCGGCGGCGGTCTGGATCCGGGCGAGTCACCGCTGCAGGCGGCCGAACGCGAATTGCGTGAGGAGACCGGGTGGACCGACATCGAGGTCGACGGCACCACGCTGTGCCTGTGGGAACACGACTTCACGCGGGCTGGAGTGCCGGTTCGCCAGCACGAGCAGATCTTCCTCACGCATGCCCCTCGCCGGGATCCAGTCGGCGACCTCGCCGCTTCGCATGCCGCAGACAAGATCCTCCGATGGCGTTGGTGGTCGCCAGATGATCTGTCCGGTGATTCCGAGCCGTTGTGGCCGCCGCAGCTGCCTCAATTGCTCGCCGACGTGCGGATGGACGGTGCACCGGCGACACCCATCGACCTTGGCTATGTCCGGAGTGGGGCCGTCAGTGAGGGCTGAGCCGGAGACTCGGAAGCTGACGCAGCTGCACGCTCAGGAGATTCCGGAGCTGACTCAGGAACAGCTGCAGCAGGCCTCGGACCAGGCCGCACCACTCTTTGCGAAGTGGCCCCCCGCCGTCCGCCGGCCGCTCATCGAGCACCACGTCACGGCGGCGTGGAAGGCCGGCCTGTACGAGGACCGGAACCTCTACGACGTGGTCTCCGGCGAGCTCCGGCACGCATCGGACCTGCCCGATGTGCCGCTGATCGTGCTCACGGCCCTGGGGTACGACGCGGCGCAGGCGCATCTGTGGCCGGAAGGAGTGCTGCGCGAGATCAACGACGCCAAGACCACGCTGCACGAGCAACTGGCTTCCTCGGCCCGGCGCGGCGAGCGCCGGGTCCTGGAGAATGCCGGCCACGGCTGGCTCCACGAGGAGCGCCAGGACGCGGTGTTCCAGGCGATCACCGACCTCCTCGACAGAGCAGCGTGACGCGTGCGAGCTCGGCCAGGTGCGCGGCCAGCAGGACTGGGGCGGTTCCTGACCGCAGCCCCGGGCAACGGGAAAGGCCGGGTCGGCGCCAACGGCGTCGACCCGGCCTTCCGGTGGTGCTCCCCTTCGGGGGTGCCGAGCCTTCTGCTCGACGGAGCCGGTCAGTCCGTGCCGAACTCCATCGCCGCGCGGTCCAGCATCTCGTCGTCGTCGGAGACCTCGCCGCGCGAGGCGATGGCCTCGGCGCCGCCCTCCGGCAGGGTGCCGATCAACCCGGTCGCGGCCGCCTGGGCGGCACCGATGGCGGGGTTGGCGGTGCCGATCAGTCCGAGGCCTGCGTACTGCTCCAGCTTGGCACGCGAGTCGGCGATGTCGAGGTTGCGCATGGTGAGCTGGCCGATCCGGTCCACCGGGCCGAACGCCGAGTCCTCGGTGCGCTCCATGGACAGCTTGTCCGGGTGGTAGCTGAAGGCCGGGCCCGCGGTGTCGAGGAGCGAGTAGTCCTCGCCGCGCCGCAGTCGCAGCGTCACCTCGCCGGTGACGGCCGTACCGACCCAGCGCTGGATCGACTCGCGCACCATCAGCGCCTGCGGGTCCAGCCAGCGGCCCTCGTACATCAGCCGGCCGAGGCGCCGTCCCTCGTTGTGGTACTGGGCGAGGGTGTCCTCATTGTGGATGGCGTTGACCAGGCGCTCGTACGCGGCGTGCAGCAGGGCCATGCCGGGTGCCTCGTAGATGCCGCGGCTCTTGGCCTCGATGATCCGGTTCTCGATCTGGTCCGACATGCCCATGCCGTGCCGACCGCCGATGGCGTTCGCCTTCATCACCAGGTCGACGGGGGAGGCGAACTTCTCACCGTTGATCGTCACCGGGCGGCCCTGGTCGAAGCCGATCGTCACATCCTCGGTGGCGATCTCGACCGAGGGGTCCCAGAACCGCACACCCATGATCGGGTCGACGGTCTCCACGCCGGTGTTCAGCTGCTCCAGGGTCTTGGCCTCGTGAGTGGCGCCCCAGATGTTGGCGTCGGTGGAGTAGGCCTTCTCGGTGCTGTCGCGGTAGGGGAGGTCGTGGGCGAGAAGCCACTCCGACATCTCCTTGCGGCCGCCGAGCTCGGAGACGAAGTCTGCGTCGAGCCAGGGCTTGTAGATCCGCAGGTGCGGGTTGGCGAGCAGGCCGTAGCGGTAGAACCGCTCGATGTCGTTGCCCTTGAAGGTCGAGCCGTCGCCCCAGATCTGCACGTCGTCCTCGAGCATCGCCCGGACCAGCAGGGTGCCGGTGACGGCACGGCCGAGCGGCGTCGTGTTGAAGTAGGCGCGCCCGCCCGAGCGGATATGGAACGCGCCGCACGTGAGCGCGGCCAGGCCCTCTTCGACCAGCGCCGCGCGGCAGTCGACCAGGCGCGCGATCTCGGCACCGTAGGCCTGTGCACGGCCGGGCACGGAGCCGATGTCGGGCTCGTCGTACTGGCCGATGTCGGCGGTGTAGGTGCACGGGATGGCGCCCTTGTCGCGCATCCACGCGACCGCGACGGAGGTATCGAGACCGCCCGAGAAGGCGATGCCGACACGCTCGCCGGCGGGAAGGGAGGTGAGGACCTTAGACATAGGAAGATTATGCATCATCGCGCATGTCCATGCAAAACGTCCGGGTCACCCGCACCACTCAGACGCTCTGCGCGCCCGGTCGACCACCCCGGAAGCCGTGTGCCGCACGCCGCGGTGCGCACCCATAGGGCCGGCCTCAGGCAGGTGCAGTCTGACACTCCGTGGTCGCAACTGTCCGCCTGCGTCTCGTGCGAGTCGGCGGACGGGCAGATGCCCGGTCAACAGGTACGGGGCACTGACTATGCGCATGCGAGCACACGTCCGGCGCGCTCAGCTGCCGCTTCCGGGGGCCACCTCCGAGTGGTGGCCCTGCTGGCGCAGCGTCTCCTCACGGGATACCGGTGCAGTCCGCCCCGGCGGACGCAGGGCGGACGCGCCGAGCACCACGAACAGGATCAGGAGCGCGGGAATGCCCAGGGCCACGGGTAGTCCTGTGAAGGTGCTGACGCCGCCGATCACAAGTGGCCCGATGAGGAAGCCGACGTACCCGAGGCTGACGACGAGCGACAACGCAGCTCCGGCCCGTGCGGGATCACGTTGCCCCGCGGCCGAGTAGACCTGCGGAGCGATACACGACATCCCGGCGCCCAGGCATGCGAAGCCGATGACGCCGGCCACCGGGTGGCCGATCAGCAGGGCCGCGGTCATGCCCACCGAGGCCAGCACCCCACAGCCGCGGACGAGCCGCACAGGCCCGAACCGCTCGGTCAGCCGGTCGCCGAGCAGCCGCCCGATCGTCATGGTGATCGAGAACGCGGCGAACGCCACTGCGGCGAACGCCGGTGTGCTGCCGAGGCTCTCGTGCAGATAGACGGCGCTCCAGTCCGCGGCGGTCCCCTCCCCGACCAGCGTGCACATGGCCAGCGCTCCGAGAAACAGGAGGTAGAACGAGCGTGAAACGCCCTCTCCACCGGACCCGGCCGTGGGTTCGGGCCCTGCCCCCGGAACCCCCTGCGGCAGGGCCCATGCCGCTGCCCACACCGCGAGCAGAACGACACCGGAGCCCACGGCCGCGAAAGTGACTTCAGGACCCACGTCCCTATGGGCGAAGAGCCCGCCGATCGCGGCGCCCAGGAAGCCACCGATGCTGTAGACGGCGTGGAACGACGACACGATCGGGCGGCCCCAGGCTCGCTGGACCTCGATCCCGTTCGCGTTCATCGCGATGTTCAGGGTGCCGTGGACCAGGCCGAAGAGAAAGAGCGCCACCATGAGGGTGACCAGTGTCGGCATGAATGCCGGAGGTATGAGCAGCAGCCCTTCGAGGAGGGCCATCGGCACCATGACCCGAGTGCTTCCCCATCGGTCGACGAGTCTTCCCAGGCCCATCATTCCGGCGATGGCACCCACGGCAAAGGCCAGCAGGGCCAGGCCGAGCAGCCCGTCACTCAGCCCGAGGTCGCTCTTGATCGCCGGGATGCGACTCGTCCAGCAGCCAAGAGCCGTACCGAACAGCAGGAACAGCAAGGACGTGGCAACACGCCCTCGCACCAATGAGCCACGTGCTTCCGGCTTTGGGCTCACGCGGGGAATCTCCATCCGTTGACACACCTTTGCGACTGCTGCCCCGCTCCGGGGATCTGGTTGTCCGCAGGTGCGTCCCCCTCGCACGCAGACCGTCGATGTCTGGTTCCTACGGGTCCGAGGGGCGCCCGGCCACCGGGCCCGGCACCCCTCGGCGCACGGGAGCGACTCGTCAGCCGGCTACCCAGACGCTGACAGGCACGAAGGAGCCGAGGTCGGCGCGACTCGAACCGCCCGACACCTGGTCCGGCCCACCGGCACAGTCTTCGCTCGCGAACAGGGCGGCACTCTGACTGTGGGTATTGATCGCCGATCGTGCCGGGACCCCCCATCCGGACTCGTCCAGATTTATACAGGTCCCCCCGGGAGCCAGGGAACTGAGGGTGATCCTCTCCCCCGTGAAGTTCTCGCCCGAGAACAAACAGAGGGTTTTGGTGAACGAACAGTCCCCCGCACTCGCGGATGCCGGTGCCGCGGCCAGTCCCACTAAGGTGACCATCGAGGCCGCCAGTGTGGCGGTGCTCAGGTACCGCTTCCTACGGCCAGCCGAATTGGCCGCCTCGGCGGCTGCATTCTCATGACGTCGCTCGAACAAGACACTCCTCAAGGTCACATGCCCGAACGGGCACTGATTTCGACTCTTCGGCACGCCGCGGCCACACACCAGGACCTCTCCCCCTCACACCCGCAGCAGACATCGGCCTCACCACAACCCGTGACTCGGCAGAGCCGCGATCGCATCCTGGCCTTTTTCACCGTCGCGAAAGGGTGTAGCGGGAATGCTGACAGCGCGCGCGGTATTCGGTAAGCCCTTGAATACAGGCCCGGAATCGGCGTGATACGGCAGAGCAGAGAGCGCTCTCTACCCCGACCCCAACCTTAGAAAGTTCCTACGTGAGTGTCAACGGCCCTCATCCGTAAGCAAGTTGGCGCCGATCTGGAACGGGACCCCGATGCATCGAAACGCCGACGATCCCGTCAAACGCCCCACCTCATATCCGAACTGATTTCTTGGCTCGGGAGACTCAGGACGTGGCGCCGGTGTAGCGTTTCACGCCCTGGCGAAACGTGATCACCGATAGCAGGACAAAGCGCCCCGTCACCGCCGGACCTGCAGGCAGCGCCACCAGAAAATCAAGCCGCGCAAAGCGGCCGGCGGGAGCGAGCCCGAAGCGCACGGCCCGGAAATCGGGACCGGCCACCATCACGGACGTCGCCATCATGGATCTCGCCCACGAGATGGCGACCCCGCGCGATCGACGTCACCGCAACGATGCTGTTCACCGGTCCGGTGCCAGGAAGCCCCGGACGATACGGTGGACCATTTGAAATTCATGGGCAGATGGAATTCACCGGGCGGTCTCGATCGAAGCTGCCCTTGATACGCAAGCATTTTGGTCTCCGCCATGGGAAACGGATGTTCACATGCCGAATAGTTTTATCGCGACGGTGCTGCGGAAGTTCGGGGTGGTCACAGTGGATTCCGAGGAGCACCTCGAGTCCCGGTCGGGTGCGGGCATCCACGCCGTACGCACTGCCGACGGGCAGTCTGCGTACCTCAAACTCACTCCGGTCGCACAGGGACCTGACGCCCTGGCGGCCGCGCGGAGGGAGTTGCTCTTCTACCAACGCCTCGCGCCGACCGCTCCGGTGCTCTCGCCAAAACTTCTTCTGTCTGCGGACACCGATGACGGCCTGGCCATGCTGCTCACAGCGACGGGTAATCCCTTGCCCGCCACAGCATGGACACCGGGCATGTGGGCGACCCTCGGCCACGAACTGGCTTCTCTGCACAGCATGCCTCTCCCGGCGGATACGAGCTGGGCCCGGCCCGATGCGCTGCGGCAAGCCATGGTCTACCCGGATCTGCCGACGATCGAGGCCTTCTGGGCCCCGACCCTCCCGCTGCTCGCCGAGATCGTCGCCCGGCGCACCGAGCTGGAACAGCGGATGGAGGCACTCCCACCGGTGTTCGTCCATGGTGACTGCCACACCGACAACATCACGCACTCCGGAGAATCGCTGATACTTCTCGACTGGCAGGTATCGGGCTCCGGCCGCCCCTCATCCGACCTGGCCTTCCTCAACGTCCGCGCCGTGCCTGCCGGGGTGACCGCCCCACCGGAGTTGCTCGACGCGTATCTCAGCGGTAGTCCCCACGATCGTCGGGCACTGGAGTTCGCCTCGCTGGCCGAAGAGCTCGCCGTCTTCGTCTTCCAGTGGCCGCCCTTCGCCGCGTACAACAATCCGACGGGAATCGATCGCGTCCGGCAACGGACGCGTGACCTCTCCGAGCGGTGGTTCGACGCTCGGAACGGGGCGGGAGGAAACCGCTGAACAGGCGCGGCAGAGCGCAGCAGAGCGCAGCATCAAACGGCTTACGAACAACCGGGCCCTGCCATCCGTTTCGGCTGACTCGCCGCCCGCTCCACAGCCAACGTCCGGATAGCCGCCGTCAACGGGTGGCGTGACCTTGGGACAGAGTCGCCAAGATGCCAGGCCGGAGCGACTGTCTCAGAGCCGTAAACTGCGGGCCATGGCGCGATTCGATGAGGTGAAGACCGCCTTCTGGGGTGACGGCGAGTACGGAGTGCAGCCCGCATTGACCGATGAGGCCACTCACGAGGCCGAGCATCTACTCCGCGTGACCCTGCCCTCCGACTTGCTCGACCTGCTGCGAGTGCAGAACGGCGGCAGCGTGACACAAGAGCGCAATGCGTTCCCCGTCAGCACACCGAACTCGTGGAGTGAAAGCCACGTCCCCTTGGCGGACTTGATGGGTATCGGGCGACGCGACCGGATGTCCTCGCTGCTCGACACTCCGTACCTGGCCGAAGAGTGGGAGCTACCGTCGCCAGTAGTCCTCCTCTCCGGCGACGGTCACTTCTGGATCGGGCTCGACTACCGCGTCTGCGGCCGGGATGGGGAGCCTTCAGTTACCTGGTTCGACACCGACCACGCCGTGGAACAGGCACTCGCCGGTAACTTTCGATCGTTCGTTGAAGGCCTCACAGCCAGCAGTACGTTCGACACCCGACCTGGCGCTGAACCCGTGGTCCGGGCTCCACGTTGATGCCCGCTCTCAGGGGCTGTTTTTTTGACCCTATTTCAGAGGGAGTTCGATCCCTGCCAGGGCCCCTCCACGGCGGCCCCGCAGTCGCTCGGGAGGTGTGCGACGACGAGCGCGGCAGCCTCCTGGGGTGTGGCCACCTCGCCGAGGAGTTCGGCGTAGCAGGCGGCGTACACCAAGTAAGCCCCTTTTCCGCCAGCTATGCGGGGAAGATCGTTGCTCCACGGGAAGTCTGTGTTCCGGTGGAAGTTCAGGCAGCCGTGGCTCGGGAAGGGGAACAGCTGGCGCAGACGCGGCTCTGCGAACGCGGCTTCGATCACCTCAGGATCCCCGCGGCGGGCTTCGGGGTGGCGCTCCAACAACATGCGCCAGGTTTTCTCGACCACGGATTCCGTACTCATGTCATTGATCATCGCCAGTGGCGCCTGCCGGAGCAACCCTCAGCCATGTCGGCGGGTCGGTGTGCCGTAGTTTGCGGTACGTCGTCAGGTGTCGCGCCAAGTGCGTGTGGATTCGCGGTCAGGCGGCGGGTCATGAGGTTGATCATCGCGAGGTGGATCCCGGCTTCGGAGCGGTGGGGCTTGGCATGGAGAGGTCCTCCAGCAGCGGACTGCGGTTCAGCAGCAGCATCTGGCAGATCACCGCGGTCAGCTTGTCGGCGTCACGGCGATAGCCCCAGTCCGCCAGGACCTTGCAGATTCGACGGACGGCATCGTCGATGAGATCGTCCCCGAATACCCGACGGGCCAGGGGCGGCCGCATGAAGCGGCCGAGTCGGTCAAAGACGGTGAACTCGCCGAGCAGGTAGGCATGGACGAGCACGAACGGCCGGGCGTTGGGGCTGATCTGGCCGCCCCATGAGCGTCGGAAGTCGGAGCCGCCGGCGTTGATCAGGTCCACCCAGTCGTCCACCGACGAGCCCCAGAATGACCGGCGAAGCTCGCCGCAGCGGATCAGCACCAGCCCGGCCGCGTCCCGCGCGAACCGCCGCTGGTGACGGTCGTCCGGCGGCCAGTGCAGGCCGGCGAGGCATCTGCCGACGGCCGCACCAACCGGGCGACCGCCCTCAGAGGCGCCGCGTCGAGGCTGAGGTCGTCGCGCGGAACCGGAGCCCCCGGGGTCAGTCCTGATCTTGGGTGTACTGAGCTGCGTACCAACTGGAGTCGATGGCGGGGTTGCGCAGAGCCCCCCAGAAGCGCTCGTCAGGTATCGGCGGCAGCGGAGGATTGCCCAGGTCCGCATGCAGATCCGCACGCCAGTCGACAGTGAAATGACTTCGGATGTCCGCGCTCTCGCACACGGACCTGTAGGGGGACCCCCAGATCCCGAGGGCTATCTTCTCCGCGGCCCACCTGAGAGTGACGTCTCGGCCGGTGTTGGCCTGCACGAGCACCGCGCGGAGTCGCAAAGCGAGCGGCCCGGTCTGGTCCGGCTGCGGTGGAGCCACACCGCACTCCCACGCGTCCAGGGCTGACTTGACCTCCGGGTACTTGTTCAGACCCGATTCGACCGCCAGTCTGCGCAACTGCTTCCGCGCGGCCTCAACCACCTGCTCATACGGCAGGATCGCGATCAGTGCACCGAGTTCCTCATGCCCGTCCAGGTAGCTCGCGTGGAAGAGGTCGGTGGGACTGTGGGACAGGTCTAGCTCTGGCAGCTTCTCATCCGGTGCGGGAAGGGGCTCGTCGGCACTGCACTCCGGTCTGGGAGCCAGAGGCCCCTCCCAGAACAGCCGGCCGTTGAACGTGACGACACCACCGTCCTTGCCGCGCTCAAGCTTGCCGGCCAATTCGGACAGATACCCACCCAGCGAGTCGGCCTCCCCGAAACTGGTGCCGGTCTCGTCGAAGAACCGTCCGATCGCACCGAAGGAGTCCCGCCCGGTACGGCAATCCACCAGGAGACCGTCCGACGTCACGTCATAGGAACCGAACTTTACGTAGCTGCGAAGCCAGTAGCCCTCGACCTCCCCGTCGATGCCTTGGTCAAAGCCACGCATGAACCCGGTATCCCCGAGGATCCCGCTCACTCCGAGCAGCCGGTCGCCCGTGCTGAACCGGAAAGCCTCAGGTCCCTCCAGCGCCCCGTTGTGCCGGAGGAGCGAAGCGACCAGGTCCGGAGGAAAGGTGACACCCAGTTCCTCTTGCGCTGCCGCGATCTCCTCGTCCCTGGCGGGCGGCCGAAGCGTGGCGAAAGTGCGAGGCGCGTGCTCGCGCAGCCACGCGTCGATGCGGTTCCATGAGTCCTTGACCAGGTCTGCTGTCATAGGGCCGACCCTAGAGTCAGACACTGACAGCTTGATCGTCGCTCACCGGCCTTGCCCGACGTGTTTTGCGTTCAGTCCGGCCAAATCGAGTGTGACTCTTGTCCCGGCTCACCAAGCCGTCGACACCGGATGCTCCAGTCGCCAACTCACGCGCTCACTCGCCAAGCGAAGCGCTCAGTCACAATCACCCGATCGGTGGCCAACTCGAAGAAGCTCGGTGAGCGGCGTGTCGTCTTCGGTTCCCACACTGTCATTCTCTCCCCCTGCCGGCGGAGGAGTCTGCAGTGAGGGCCGCGACAGCACGGGAGTGGTAGTCGAGTGTCCCTCTCGGCATCAAGGCGGGCGGCCGTCGGCCGCCCGGGCCCAGATCCTCGTACCAGAGATACCGCGTCGCACGTGTGTCGAGCCCGGAGGCCGTGCCGGGCAGGATCCAGAAGACCCTTGAGACTGAGCTGCCGTGGCTCGTGGCTCACACCGTGCTGCTTGACCTGTTGGGGCGGCAGGGGGCCACTGGTCATGGTCGTGGACTGTGCGGGACCTGTCGGCCGCGCCCACGCGCGCGGCCGCGTCCTCAGTCCGTCACCGCCGCCCGGTAGGGGCGGAAGAACGCGCGCAACTCCTGTGCGTAGAGCTCGGGTTCTTCGAACGGCGCGAAGTGGCCGCCACGCGCGGGCTCGGTCACGCGCGCGACGTTCGCCGTGCGCTCGAGCCATGCCCGCGGTGGGCGGACGATGTCGCCGGGGAAGAGCGAGAAGCCGGAGGGTACTTCGACCCGGCGGGCGGGCTGGGCGGGCGGGATCGCGGCGTTCGCGCGGTACATACGCATCGAGGAGCCGATCGTCCCCGTGAGCCAGTAGAGGGTGACGTTCGTGAGGATCTCGTCCTTCGTGAAGCTCCTCTCGACCTCGCCGTCGCAGTCGCTCCACGCCCGGAGCTTCTCGACGATCCACGCGGCGAGACCGGCCGGCGAGTCGGTGAGCCCGAAGGCCGCGGTCTGGGGCTTCGTGCGGTGCATGGAGGCGTAGGCGCCCTCGGCCGCGCCCCAGGCCGCGGCTCCCTCGATCCAGGCGCTCTCCTCGGGCGCGAGGTCCGCCGGGTCGCCGGTGAAGACGGGCAGGCCCCCGTCGGTGCGGTGGACGGCCACGACCCTGTCGGGGTGGTCGAGTCCGAGGTAGCGGCTCACGTGGCTGCCGATGTCCCCGCCCGCCGCGCCGAAGCGGGCGTAACCGAGGACATCCATGAGCTCGGCCCACAGCCCGGCGACGGCGATGGAATCGAGGGGTGGACCCGTGGGGCGGTCGGAGTAGCCGAAGCCCGGCATGTCAGGCACGACGACGTCGAACGCGTCGGCGGGGTCGGCTCCGTGCGCGCCGGGGTCGGTGAGGAGCGGGATGACCTTCGCGTAGCGCCAGAACGAGTCCGGCCAGCCGTGGCTGAGGACCAGCGGCAGGACGGAACCGGCAGGTGCGGCGGCCGCCCGGACGTGCACGAAGTGGATCCCGAGGCCGCCGAGCGGGACACGGAAGTGGGGGAGCCGCGCGAGCGCCGCCTCCTGCGCCGGCCAGTCGAACTCGTCCGCCCAGTAGGCGACGAGCTCGCGGAGGTAGCCGAGGTCGGTCCCGAGCGACCACCCGGCGTCCTCGGGCGTGTCCGGCCAGCGTGTCGCGCGCAGCCGCGCCCGGAGGTCCGCGAGCGCCGCGGGGACGGTTTGCGGGGTGAACGGCTCGGGGCGGGGCAAGGCGTCCGGCATGGGACGCATGCTAGCGCCGGGGGGACGCCCGCCGGATCGGAGTACGCCGACAACACGCGCAAACTGGACGCCTCCAGCACGGTGAGCCTGAACGTCGATGCACCAGCTGCACCGAGTCGCGCCAGGACACCGCCCATGCGTCGGACCTTGCCCAGGGCTGGAACAGCAAGGGTCGGGTAGCGCCGGGCTTCCGCATCAACCGGGCAGCCAGGGACCGGTGCACGGGGCGTTTCGGTTTCCTCCGACACCGAGCCGACCGGTCTCTGGCCTACCTCTGGCACGGCTGTGAAGACGATCGATGGCGTTGAGCGGGAACACCTCGTACAGCTCACGTGGGAGCACGGTCGGTCCGGCCGCACGCTCGGCACACAACGGGGCCGCCCTCCATCGTTCGCCGCAGGACCGCTGTCCGCTCTCGTCGCGTGTCAGGCACGGTCTGCACGCTCCCCGGCCACGGGGTACGGGACAAATGTGCTGCTGTTCTCGTCGCTCGCCAGGCGGCGGTCGAGCGGCGGGACGGCCCGTTGGGGGCAGTCGGTGCGTTCGCAGAGGCGGCAGCCCATGCCGATGGGGACGGCGGAAGCAACGCTGCCGAGGTCGAGTCCGTCGGAGTAGACGAGCCGTGAGGCGTGCCGGATCTCGCAGCCGAGTCCGATGGCGAAGGTCTTGCCGGGCTCGCCCCAGCCGCCGCGGTGACGGGTGACGGCGCGGGCGGTCCACAGGTAGCGCTGCCCGTCCGGCATGGAGGCGACCTGTACGTGGATGCGGCCGGGCGCAGCGAATGCCTCGTAGACGTTCCACAGGGGGCAGGTGCCGCCCGCCCGGGAGAAGTGGAACGCGGTGGCGGACTGGCGTTTGGACATGTTGCCGGCCCGGTCGACCCGGACGAAAGAAGGCACACCGCGTCATCAGCCTGGAAGCCGCCCGCTCCCACATGCAGGTCGCCCGCGAACTGGCGGCTCACGGTTATCCGCGCGAGGCCGGACCCGGCATCTACGACATCCACTCCCCCCGCGTGCCGAGCGCCGAGGAGGCAGCGGCCCTCCTGCGCAAGGGACTCGAAGCCATCCCGGCGGACCGCCTGTGGGTCAACCCGGACTGCGGCCTGAAGACCCGAGGCTGGCCCGAGACGCGTGCGTCGCTGGAGAACCTGGTCCCGGCCGCCCGCACGGTACGGGCGGAGCTTTCCAGGTCCTGAGGTGAATCAAGGGCCGGGAGAGGGTGCGGAAGCGCCTGCCTCTCGGCCCTTTCGTCACCAACTCCGTGCACGGGCTCACAGTTGACCTCCGGGCACGCCCCGGCCGGGAGGCCCGCCCGACCGGATCGACGCCATTCAAGTTAGGTTAGGCTACGTTAAGCAAGCCGTGGAGCGGACCCGGCGATGCATGTGTGTCATCAGGGGAGGGAAAATCACCCATGGGCTTGCCCACCGTCGACTCCTACCCGATGCCGGCCGGCACCGCCCTGCCGCGATCGCATGCTTCCTGGAGGATCGATCCCGCACGCGCCGCGCTGCTGGTCCACGACATGCAGAACCACTTCGTCGGCACGTTCCCGGCGGGGCGTTCTCCCGTGGTGGAGCTCGTCGACAACATCGCGGCGCTCCGGGAACTCGCAGGGACGCTGGGCATACCGGTCGTCTTCAGCGCGGAACCGGCCGGACAACTGCCGGTACAGCGCGGGCTCGTCGGCGAGATATGGGGTCCGGGCGTCGGGGACGAGCCGGACGCCGCCTCGATCGTCGCGCCTCTCACGCCTCGTGCCGGCGAGCACCTGCTGGCGAATGTGCGCCCCAACGCCTTCCTGCGCAGCCATCTCGGCAGGCTGTTGCGCTCGAAGGCCCGCGACCAACTGATCATCTGCGGGGTGTACGCGCACCGAGGCGTCGTGGTGACCGCCGCGGACGCCTTCATGAACGACATCCAGCCGTTCGTCGTCGCCGACGCGGTGGCCGACTTCTCCGCGGAGGAACACGCCTCGGCGCTCCGCTGGGCCGCGCGCAGCGGCATGGTCTGCACGACGGACGGCCTGCTGCGTGACCTGCCCCCGCGCAGGGAGCCGAAGAACGCGTGACCACTGCGCGGGCGGCACGAAGCACACAACGGCGGCATCACGAGAGACGGAGACCATGACCGAACGGGCCGCGATGGTCGGGCCAGTGGCACTGTCGGCGGGAATCGTCCGTCTGCTGTCGCATCCGATGGTGAAGATCGGCGTGGTGACCACGCACACAGCGCGGGGCACGGACTCGGGGACGGTCGGCGTACCGTCCCGCGCCGCGTCGAGCGACGCACCCACCGCGTACGGCTCGCCGAGGGAGTGGGGACAGCGATGAGACCGGTCGTCACGGAGCGCGCGGAGGCGAATCCGTCCAGCGGGCCACGTCTCCGGCCGGAGCAACGGCGGAGCAGCGCGGTCGTCGTCAAGTTCGGCGGCAACGCCATGGTGGACGCGAGCCTGCAGCGGACGTTCGCCCAGGACATCGTGGAGTTGTGGCACGCGGGCCTGCGCCCGGTCGTCGTACACGGGGGCGGGCCGCAGATCAGCGCGATGCTCGATCGTCTGGGCCTGGAGACCCGCTTCGAGGCGGGCCTGCGGGTGACCACACCGGAGACCATGGAGGTGGTGCGCATGGTGCTGACCGGCCGGGTCCAGCGGGAACTGGTCGGCCACATCAACGCACACGGGCCCTTCGCCGTGGGCATGACGGGCGAGGACGCGCACACGATGACGGCCGTGCGGCGGCCGGCCTGGGTGGACGGCCGCCCGGTGGACATCGGTCTCGTCGGCGACATCGTGGACGTGAACCCCGGCATGGTGCGCACACTCCTCGACCAGGGGCACATCCCCGTGATCTCCCCCGTGGCCCGCGGTGAGGACGGACAGGTCTACAACGTCAACGCCGATCTCGCGGCGTCGGCCCTGGCCGTGGCACTCGAAGCCGAGCGGCTGGTGGTGCTCACCGACGTGGAGGGGCTGTACGCGAACTGGCCGGACAGCACCGAGGTGATCCAGCGCCTGACGGCCGACGCACTGGACGGGCTGCTGCCGGGGCTGGCGAGCGGGATGCTGCCGAAGATGGAGGGCTGCCTGCGGGCCGTCCGCGGCGGCGTGCGCAGGGCACACGTGCTCGACGGCCGTGTGCCGCACGCGGTGCTGCGTGGCGTCCTCGGCGAGACCAGCCCCGGCACCACCGTGGTCCCCGACGACAGCCCGGACCACGAGGGGGGCACCGGATGACCACAGCGGACGACACGCCCCTTCAGCGTTGCCGCCGGTTTGGGACGACGGGCACCTGCGGCACCTGTTCCTGACGCCGGGCCGGGGCTGCATCAGCCTCGTAGCCGCCGGCCCTCCCGTCACGCTCGCCGACAAGCACCCGGCCGACGGGATCCGGCGCGCACAGGCAGGCCGACGGTCACAGGACCCTTGCGAGGATCCGTGCGTTGCGCCGGGGATCCAGGGACTCCGCCCAGGGCCGGGGCGACAGACGGGCGGTCGAGGGCGCGAACCCGTAGCGGAGGAACAGGCCGCCATCGCCGGTCGTCGCCGTGAACAGGGCACCGAGCGACCGGTCGCGGGCCGTGGCCAGCACAGCGCGCAGGAGCGCGGCTCCCACTCCGTGACCCTGACTGTGCGCAGCCACACAGAAGTTGTACACAACGCCTGCGGATTCGCGGCACTCCCCCGGGCCGGCCGGGTGCACACGCAGGCCCACGCAGCCTTCGAGGCGGCCTCCGGGAGTCTCCGTCACGAGGAAGTCGGCCGCGTGGGTGGCGTAGAGCGAGACGGGCCGCTCCCGAAGCGCCCCCGAGCGCACGAAGGGCTGGGACAGGCCGGCGAGTGCGGCAGCGTCCTCCTCACGGGCGGAACGCACGGAGGGCGTCGGTGTCAGGAGCGCAGGCGACAGCGGGGCCGGGCGCGGCGTGGCCGTGATCAAAATCTATCTCTTCCTCGTTCCCGTTTCGAAGAACGGCTCGTCTCGGCCAGGGACAGTCGGGCGGTACGCCCCCCGGTGGAACGGACGGCTCCCGCCGCCCGGCAGCGAGGATCCGTTCAAGCCCTCGGCCGAGCGGTTCGCCGTGACGGGTCAGACGTCCATGGACGCCGCGAGGGACCGGGGGCGCAGATCGGTCCAGTTGGCCTCGATGAAGTCCAGGCACGCCTCCCGGGTGTTCTCGTCGAAGACGGTCCTCCACCCCCCGGGCACCTCGGCGAAGGACGGCCAGAGCGAGTGCTGGCCCTCGTCGTTCACCAGGACCAGGAACCGGCCTTCGGGGTCGTCAAAAGGGTTGGTGCTCATGTGTCATTGCCTCCTCGGGTCCGACGGGCCGATGACAGCCGCGTCGAGAGTGTGAACCAGGTCGCCGGCGAGGGTTCGGCCGGACCTGGTGGTGCCATGGGCCGTGGCGCGGACCCGGTCGGCGGTCCGCGCGTGCTTCTCCCGCAACGTGATCACCGGGACGAGGCCCGACGGTCCGGCCGACGCCTACACCATTCCTGGACGCGGTACTCGGCAGGGGTCATGGAGGGCCCGTTCAGAAGGTGGATCGGAGATGGAAGGGGAGGGCGTTATTAGGTTAGGCTCGCCTAATAGAGACGAGCTTAGCCTTTCAAATTCCCTCTCACAAGGAGACGTTCATGCGCCTGGTGATCGAACGGGTCCCCACCGAGGACGGCACGGGCATGCCCGTCGGCGCGTTCTCCCGGACCGTGGGCGGCTGCCTCACAAGCCGGCCATGACCGATCCCGCATCCGGCCCCCGGGCCGATACCGAGAACGCCTTCGCCGCGTTCGGACTGCCCGGCGAACCCGGCACAGCCGAGTTCTGGGCGGCGGCGCGGACACCGGCGTCGATACCTGCCGACGACGGCAGTTGGGTGACCTTGTTCCTCTGGCGCGGGTCTGCGGCGAGCATCGGCTTCGAAAGCTGGTCGGAGCCGTCGCCGCTGCGCCGATGGCGCGACACGGACTGCTGGTACGCCGAGGTTCCCATGCCCGCGCGGCTGCGGGTGACCTACCGGTTCCTCGCGGGCGACGCGGCGTACGCCGACCCGTTCAACCCGGTCGGTGCGGGCGGCGACCGGTCCATCGCCGCTACCCCGGACGCCCCGGCCCAGCCGCACTGGCCCGTCATCGGCGCTGACGACGTCCTGCCCGTCCCGCGCACCCGGCTCCGCTGGGCCGCCGGCGAACGACTCGGCGGGCGGCGCACCGTGCGCGTCCACCCGGCGGGCGGCGGCGGACCGGTGGTCCTGCTCCTCGACGGGGACGACTGGCTGTACCTGCACCCGGCCATGGCCGCGTTCGACTCGGCCGTCGCCGGTGGCGAGATGCCTCCCGTCACCCTCGTCTTCCTTCCGGCCAAGGACAGGAAGGCGGAATTCGGGTGCAGGCCCGAACTGTGGGAGGCGATCCGGGACGAACTGCTGCCGCTGGTGGCGGAGTCCGGCGTGCCTGCCGACCCGGACCGGCTGGTGGTCGCCGGTCAGAGTCTCGGCGGACTGAGTGCGATGTACGCCGCGCTGGAGTTCCCGGACCTCGTGACCCGCGTCGCCTGCCAGTCGGCGTCGTTCTGGTGGACACCCGACGCCAAGGACCTGGCGGACCCCCTGGCCGGTCCGGTCGGAGGCGCCATCGCCGCGCGTCTGCGGGAGCGCCCCGACCTGTCCGGTCTGCGGGTCGCGTTCGACGTCGGGGAACACGAAACGCGGATGCTGCCCCACTGCGAGCTCGCCGAGAACCTGTCCGGACAGGCCGGTGCGACCGTGCGGGTTTCCCGGTCGCCGTCGGAGCACGACCGGGCGGGCTGGCGACACGCCCTGCTCAGAGATGTCGCCTGGGCTCTCGGCTGAGGCTCGGTCGCGGTTCTGGGACATCCGCGAGGCCGGCCGTGACGGCGCGCGGGGCGCCGGTACCACGGCCGAGTGTCGGCGTAGGGTCGCGGCCATGGTGCATGTACTGAGCAGTCGCGTGCTGCTGCGGCCCCGGGACCCGCAGGTCTCACGGGACTTCTACGGGAAAACACTCGGACTGCCCGTGTACCGCGAGTTCGGCACGGGCCCGGAGCGCGGGACGGTCTACTTTCTCGGCGGTGGCTTTCTCGAGGTGTCCGGGCGGTCGGACGGCCTGCCGACCGCGGCCCTCCGTCTTTGGATGCAGGTCGCCGACTGCGAGGCTGCCCACAACGAACTGTCGGGGCGTGGCGCTCACGTGCTGCGGCCGCCGCTGCAGGAAGCATGGGGCCTGATCGAGATGTGGATCGCCGATCCGGACGGCCACCAGATCGTGCTGACGGAGGTACCCGGCGATCACCCCTTGCGCTATCGGCCCTGAACCCCGCCGGTCGGCCCAGGGCGGAGCGCCCTGGAGGAACTACGCACCTGGCGACCACAACCGACGGCCCAGCGACGCCACGAACTGCCGTGAGCCCCCGTCAATGCCCGGTAGCAGCGGCCACCGATTCAATGACGCCACGCCAGGTCCGGCGATATCCCTCTCGAAGAGGCCCGCCGACGAGGTCGAGGACCTCCGATGCTGCGTCGATCATGAGCGCGGGGTCTCCCGACTCACACAGACGCAGGTGGCCCTCCAGCAGGGCGGCCCCACGCTCTGCGTCCGCCTCCAGAAGACGTCGCGGCAACCACTTCCCGCCACCGATCCACGCGTGGTGGTAGTCGCAGAGCAGATCGGCCGCTGTGGTGAGAACGAACCCGGCCACCGCCAGCCGCTCGATGCGGTCGCCCGCGTCGGTGAGATCGTCCAGTGCGTCCGTCAGCCCGTACCTCTTCGTCTCGACCGTCTCCGGTTCCAGCGCCGGCGGACCCTTTCGGAGGTCCGCTTCGGCCAGGGCCCGGGCACGCCCGGCCTCACCATGCGTATCGACCAGGACGAGACCGGCGGCATACATGCTCTGAAGGACCGCACGACGTGCAGCGACGTCCGCTGCGAAGAGCTCTGCGAGACCGGCACGGGTGTGGACGAAGAGCTCCACGACACGTCCCTCGAACCGAATCGTCTCCCGGCCGGTCTCGCCGCCGTCGCCGATGAGGACCGCTATGTCCAAGTCGCTGCGGGGAGTACCCCGCCCGGCAGCCGTCGACCCGGCGAGGATCACGGCGAGCGCATCGGGGAAACGGCCATGGGCGAGACGTCGCGCTTGGTCGAAGGGATCCGTGTTCATGGCGGAATGGTTCCAGGATCCTTGATCGACAGCGACTGGGTTTTCCACGCCCACTGCATGACCGTGACGAACCGTGAAGGATCCGAGAGCACGAACGACGGCTACGGACCAGCCGGACAGCGATCTCCACCATGCCCCCCGGCTATGCGGCGGTGCGGGTGACCACAGCAGGCTGTGGCCACCCGCGGGCCCTCGACGGCTGACGTTCTGTGGGTCAGACAGGAGGGGCATCCGGAGAGACGAATGCCGCGGAGTCAGTCCTGGGGTCTCTCGTTCGGGTCACGCCGGGCTCGCGAGGCCGGATCCGGACGAAAGATCCTGACCGGTCACCGGGCCACGGCCAGACAGTAGTCCTCGTCCGTGGCGAGCAGGTTGCGATGGGTGTCCTCCGCAGTGATGACCCCGTCGTCCAGGACGAGAACACGGTCGGCGGCGTCCAGGAGGGCCGGGCTGCTGGTGAACACGACGGTGGTGCGGCCCCGGCGCAGCTTCGCGATGTTGCGCGCGATGAGCTGTTCGGTGACCGCGTCGACGGCTGTCGTCGGATCGTGCAGGACCAGGATGTCGGCGTCGGCGGCGAGGGCGCGGGCCAGGGACAGCCGTTGGCGCTGCCCCCCGGAAAGGTTCGCGCCGCGATCGCGGACGCCGTGGTCGAGCCCCTCGCGGTGGAGGGCGACGACATCGGTCAGCAGGGACGCCTCGACGGCCTCGGGAACCATCGGGCTGGTGCCGGACGGGTCGATGTTCGTACGGAGGGTGCCCGCGAAGATCTCCCCGTCGTACGGGTTCACCAGCATGTGCTCACGGACCGCCTCGACCGACAGGTCCGTGATCTCGTGCCCGCTGACCCGTACCACTCCCTCATACGCGTGGGGCGGGACGTTCACGGCCAGAATCGACGCGAAGTCGGCCGCCGCGCGCGGCTGGTAGGCGGCGATCGCCACGAACTCGCCTGCGGACACCTGGAACTTCAGCTTGCGCAGGGACCCGTACCGGACGCAGTCGATCTCAAGGTCTCCCCCTGCGGCGGGGCGCTCCTGCCCCGGGGTCGTCACCGGCGGCGCGGCCAGTACCAGTGCCATCCGTTCGGCGGACGCGCGCGCCATCATCACGTACTTCGGCATCTCCGAGAACATCTTGAGCGGTTCCATGATGAACTGCGCCAGCCCCACGGCCATGACGAGCTCCCCGATGCTGATCCGGCCGTCGAACGCCAGCCAGCCCGACGTCAGGGTCACAGCGGCGGCGAGGACCGCGTTGAGGGCCAGCGCGGTACCGGCATACGCGCCGTTCACCTTGGCGACGGTGATCGCCTGACGCTTCGCCTCCGTGCTGACCTTCCGGTAGGACAGGAACGCCGCGTGGTTGCCACCGAAGCCGTGCAGCGGGCGCAGGCCGGTGATCAGGTCGGCGACCTTCGCCCCCGCCCGCGCCACCCGGGCCTGCTGCTCCTGGGTACTGGCGCCGATCCGTTTGGACATCACGCTCAGGATCGACAGGATCGCGACGGTTCCCACGATGACCAGCAGGCCGAGCCGGAGGTCGGCCAGGCCCAGCGCGACCGCCGCGACCACCACCGCGACCAGCGAGCTGATCAGCAGCGGCACCACCTCGATGATGTCGGCTGTCTGGTCGGCGTCCTCGGTGGCGATGGTCAGCACCTCGCCGGACTTCAGGTCGACGTCCCTGGCCACGGGCTGGAGTCCGCAGGCCGCGACCCGCACCCGCCAGCGGTGCGCCTCGGTCGTGTTGGCCTGCTGCAGGACACGCATCCCGAACCGCCACGACAGCGACACCGTCGTGATGATCACGGCCAGCGCGGCGATCGACAGGCCGAGCGCGCCGAGGCTCCGGTCCTGCAACGAGTGTTCGACGATCAGGCCGAGCGCGATGGGGAAGGCGGTCTCACCGGCCTGGTACATGCCCATGAGGACCGTGCCCCGGGTCATCGCGCCGACGTTGCGACGCAGTGCGGTCCGAAGGATGTCGGCCCCCTGGCGGGGCCGCTGGGTGTCAGGAGTTGTCATCAAGGTGGCTGGCAATCGCTTCCGGGGTTCGCAGGGCTAGCAGGTCACGGATCGTGATCACGGGACCGTACTCCCGGCGGAGCAGCCCGATCAGCCGCACCGCCAGCATGGAGTGTCCTCCCAGGGACACGAAGTCGCTCACCGCGCTCACTTCGTCGTCGTCCAGGTCCAGTGCCTCGGCGAAGAACTCGCACACCACGGTCTCGGTCTCGGTCTCCGGGCCGCGCTCACCCGCCGTGGTCAGCACACCCAGCGGCTTGGCCTCCGGCAACGCCTTGGTGTCGGCCTTCCCGTTCACTGTCAGCGGGATGCTGTCGACCTGGGCGTAATGCGTCGGGCGCAGGAAGTCCGGCAGCCCGGCGCCCACTTCGGCTGCGACCGCCGCCAGGTCGGAGTCGGTGAGCACGAGATAGGCGGCCAGCCGGTACGCTCCGTCGACCTCCGGGGCGGGTTGGGCGACGGCGGCGGCGAACCGCACCGCCGGGTGCGCCGCGAACGCGGCCTCGACCTCCCCGAGCTCGACCCGGTGCCCCCGGATCTTGACCTGCTGGTCGGTGCGGCCCAGGTACGTCAGGTTCCCGTCGGGCCGGCGGACCACCAGGTCCCCGGTGCGGTACATGCGTTCACCGGGTTCACCGAACGGGCACGCGACGAACCGGTGCGCGGTCTGGGCGGGTTGCCCGAGGTAGCCGCGCGCGATGCCGATGCCCGACACGTACAGCTCACCGGGAACTCCGTCCGGCAGGGGCCGCAGCCAGGGGTCCAGCACGTACACCTCGGTGTTGTCGATCGCCACGCCCACCACCGGGTCCTGGCATTCGAAGGTGCCGACGCCGAGCGTGTTGATGGTGTACTCGGTGGGTCCGTACAGGTTGTAGCCGACCGTCCCCTCGGTCTCCGCGAGTTGCTGCCACAGCCTCGGGGTGACGGCCTCGCCGCCCAGCAGCACCAGCGCGGGCCGCCGTACGGGGTTGTCGAGCAGACCCTCGGCCACCAGTTGCTGCGCGTAGGTCGGGGTCACGTTGATGACGTCGATCCCGTGCTCGAGGCAGTACTCGACCAGACGGGGCGCGTCGCGGCGCAGCTCCTCGTCACAGATGTGCACCTCGTGGCCGTCGGCGAGCCACAGAAGCTCCTCCCACGACATGTCGAACGCGAACGACACGGTGTGCGCGATCCTGAAGACCCGGTTCTCGTGCTCCGCCAGCACCGGCTCGAAGATCCGGCGCTGATGGTTGACCAGCATGTTGGTGAGCCCTGCGTACTCGGTCACCACGCCCTTGGGCTTCCCGGTCGATCCGGAGGTGAAGATCGTGTACGCGGGGTGCCGCAGGCGGTTCGAAGCGTCCGGCGCGAACGTCACGAACGGCTCGGCCTCGGGCAGGGGACGGTCGAGCTCGATCAGGTCGCCGGTCAGGCGAGGCGACACGGCGCTCACGGTGAGGATCACCTCCGGGCGGGCCTCGGCGACGATCGCGGCGATCCGCTCGTCCGGGTGGTCGAGCTCCAGCGGCACGTATGCGGCACCGACGCGCAGGACGGCGAACAGGGCCACGATCGAGTCGAGGGAGCGTGGGATCGCGAGGCCCACGGCCATCTCCGGGCCGATGCCGCGCCGGGCGAGTACACCCGCCACCGCACGGCTGCGGTCCCGGAGTTGGGCGAAGGTCATGGTCGAGCCGTGTGCGACGAGAGCGACCCGCTGCGGGTCGCGGTCCGCCGCCCGGTCGAACCGGTCGACGACGGTGTCCGTACCGACGTCCGTGCGCTCGGCAGGCTCGGGCTCGGCCCCCGGACCCCGCAGTGCGCCTACCGGGCCGGTGGAACGGGCCAGGTCCTCGAGCACGCGAAGGTAGTCGTCGAGGAGACGGCGCGCGTTCCCGGTGTCGCCGTCGCGGTGCTCCAGCTTGACGGTGAGCCGGTCGCCGGGCGTGACGACCCAGGTGAACGGGTAATGCGTCGAGTCGTCGGCCTTCACCGAGGTGATGCCGTGCCTGGCGTTCATCTCGGCGAACGCATCCATGTCCAGGAAGTTCTGAAGCACGAACAGGTTGTCGAACAGAGTGTCGTGCCCGCTGGCCCGCTGGATCTCGCCGAGTCCCAGGTGCTCGTGCTCCATCGCCTCGACCCTGGCCGCCTGGACGGCCGACAGGTACTCACCGACCGTGTCGTCCGGCCGTGCCCGCGTCCACATGGGCACGGTGTTGAGCAGCACGCCGACGATGTCGGACAGTCCCTCGCCCTCACGGCCGGAGACGGTCACGCCGAACGCGGCGTCGCTCCGGCCCGTATGCGCTCCCAGCAGGAGACCGAACGCTCCGGTCAGCACCGAGTTCAGCGTGACGCCGTGCACCCTGGCCGCTTCCCGCAGCAGTTCCGACTGTTCGGCGGACAGCCTGTGCACGAGCGCGCGCGGCAGGTCGTCCGTGAGGGGCGGGTTGGGTCCGGCGAGGAGCGTCGGGCCGGTGAGGCCGGCCAGGTGCTCCGCCCAGAAGCGTTCGGATACGGCGGGGTTCCTGGCGTCGAGCGTCCGGGCGTAGTCCTCGAAGCCCGGCGTGACCGGGGTCGCGTCCAGCGGCTCGCCTGCGACGACTGCCTGATAGGCGTCGAACAGGTCCCGCAGCAGGATCTCGCGGGACCAGCCGTCCCACAGCAGCAGGTGGTAGCTCAGAAGCAGACCGTCGCGGCCGTCGGGCAGACGCACCACGGTCAGCCGGACCATCGGCGGCTCGTCCGGGTCGAATCCCGTGTCGCGGTCCCGGGCCCGCAGGGCTTCCACTTCCGCGTCCGTCACCGGATGGACCGTGCGGACATCGACCCGCCGGCCCGCCTTGAGGACCTGGACCGGGTTTCCGTTGTCGTCGGTGGTGAAGCCGGCGCCCACGACCGGGTGCCGTGCGATCACGTGCGCCATCGCCTCGGCCAGTGCCTCGGTGTCCAGGCGCCGGTCGAAGGTGAAGTAGCTCTGCGCGACATAGTGTCCGGCCTCGCCCGCCATCTGGGCCTGGAAGAACAGGCCCCGTTGGAGCGGGGTGACCGGTGCCGTTCGCTCGGCCGTCGCGGAGGCGTCCGCGATGTGCTCCAGTGCGCTCAACCAGTGCTCGGTCATCTCGTCGGGGATGCCGTCGGCGAGGGTGAACGCCGCGTGCAGGCTTCCGGTGGCATCGTCGATCCACGCGTTGACCTCGACGGCGTACGGACTTGCCTGCTCTCCGCCGGTCAGATGCAGCGCCTGGGACTCGCTGCCCCGGCCGAGGTAGTTGAACAGCACCTGCGGGCGGGCGTTCAGCAGGGGGGCCGTCTGCGGGTTGAGGTACCTGAGCTGGCCGTACGCGACATGCCCGCGCTCGTCCGGCTGGCGTTCGGCGACTTCGCGTGCCGCCGCGACGGGGTCGGTGTGCGCCGTGAGCCGCACGGGCGCGATGGAGGTGAACCAGCCGACCGTGCGGGTGTAGTCGTGCTGTTCCAGCACCGGGACCCGGCCGTGCCGCTCCAGCTCGATCGCGAGATCGGTGGGCGACGGCTGGACATGGGTCAGCGCGGTCCGGAGCGCGCCGCACAGCAACTCGGTGAGACCGACCCCGAGTACGGCGGGGGCGGTACGCGTCACCAAGGCGCTCACTTCGGGCGCGAGCACGACGGTGGTCTCGCGCAGCCCCTCGACCGCGGGCAGCAGCACGGGGGCCTGGAGCGTGGTGATCCAGTTCCCGAGGCCGTCGGTCACATGGACGGACCGGGAGCTCAGTGCTTCGGCGTACTCGGCATAGGACGTGGTCGGCGGCGCGAGGGTTGCCCCGCGCAGGGCGGCGGCCAGGTCGTCCAGCAGGACCAGCCAGGACACCGCGTCGACGGCTATGTGGTGCACGGTGACCACCAGGGTCCGGCTCGCCGCCAGCCAGGAGAACGCGATGACGTCCCCGGACTCGGGATCGAGGCGCCCCGCGGCTTCGTTCGCCGCGGCCGTCGCGTCGTCCGTGTCCGTCCGGACCACGGTGACCTGACGGGCGGGTTCGGTGCGCAGTGCCCACACCCCGTGCTCGATGTGCAGCCGCAGCCGGAGGGCCGGGTGCGCGGCCACGACCGCGTTCGCGGCGCGCTCGGCTTCGGCGAACCCGGTGCCCTCGGCTGCCACCAGCGTCCTTGCCTGGGCGAACCGGGCGAGCGATCCGCCCAGTTCCCGCTGGCGCAGGATCATCGGCGTCGGCGTCAGCGGGCCGTCCTCGCGGCGGACGGACTCGGGCACCGCGGTCTGCGGTGTGCGCCTCTCCAGGTGCTCGGCGAGCGCGCGCGGTGTCTTGAGGAGGAACACGTCCCGTGGCGCGATCGGCAGTCCGAGCGCTCTGGCCCGGTTGATCACGGTGATGGCGACGATGCTGTCGCCCCCGGCCATGAAGAAGTCCGTGTCACTGTCCACAGTTGCGGATCCGGGCAGCGTCTCGGTGAAGATGTCGACCAGTGCGGCGAGCACGGAATCACTCGCGGCCACCGGGGTGTCGTCCTGTGCGGCACGCTGGGTCAGGGCCTTCCGGTCCAGCTTGCCGTTGACCGTAAGCGGCAGGGAGTCGACCGGCAGGACCCGGCCCGGCACCATGTGCACGGGCAGCTTCGCCGACAGCAGGCCGGTGAGGTCGCCGGGCACCCGGCCCACGACGTGCGCGACCAGGTGGTCGCCGCCGTCCGCGGCGGTGACAGCCACATCGACGACGCCGTCGAGTTCCCTGATCGCGGACTCCACCTCGCCGAGCTCGATACGGAAACCCTTGAGCTGAACCTGGTCGTCGGCGCGGCCGGTGAACTCCAGCTCTCCGTCGAGCGTGCGGCGGGCGAGGTCGCCCGTGTGGTACATGCGGGAGCCGTCGCCGGCGAACGGGTTCGCCACGAACCGGCCCGCCGTGAGCCCCGGCCTGCCCAGGTAGCCGAGCGACACCTGGTCACCGGCGACGTAGATGGCGCCCACCCGGCCCGGCGGCACCGGCCGGAGCCGGTCGTCGAGCAGGTAGACGGCCAGGCCGGGAATCGGACCGCCGATCGGGCTGACATCTTCGCCGAAGTCCTCTTCGGTGAGCACGCGTTGGGTGACGTGGACGGTGGTCTCGGTGATGCCGTACATGTTGACCAGCTCGGGCGAACCGGTGCCGTGCCGCTCGACCCAGCCGCGCAGCCGCGCAGGATCCAGCGCTTCGCCTCCGAAGATGATCCGGCGCAGAGCGGTGGCCGGCTCGCCGGCATGCCGGTCGGCCTCGATGAACTGGTAGAACGCCGACGGGGTCTGGTTGAGCACGGTCACTCCGCGCTCGCGGACCAGCCGGTGGAAGTCGACCGGGGAGCGGGTCAGGCCGTACTCCGGCACCAGCAGTTCACCGCCGTGCGCCAGCGCCCCCCACAGCTCCCAGACCGCGAAGTCGAAGGAGTACGAGTGGAACTGGACCCACACGTCGTGCGGGCCGAAGTCCATGTCCGGCCGGGTGTTCGCGAGCAGCGTCACCACGCTGGAGTGCGGGACGACGACGCCCTTGGGCCTGCCGGTCGATCCGGACGTGTAGATCACGTACGCCGGGTCGTGCCAGCCGGCCTCGGGTCCGGCGGTGTCCTGCGGCAGCTCGTCCGCCTGCGGCAGCTCTTCTCCCTGCACGAGCACGCGGGCCGGCACGCCCGCCCGGGCCAGGAGTTCTGTGAAGCGGTCCCGCTGCTCCCGGTCCACGAGAACGACCTGCGGAGCGGCGTCGGCGAGGATGTACTCCAGCCGTTCGTCCGGGTACGCCAGGTCCAGCGGTACGTACGCGCCGCCCGCGGTGACGATCGCGACCAGGGCGACGACCTGCTCCAGGGAACGCGGGACGGCGACGGCGACACGTTTGCCCGGCCCGACACCGGCCGCTCTCAGTGCCGAGGCCAGCTCGTTCCTCGCTGCCGCCAGCTCACCGTAGGTCAGTGACCTGGTGCCGCCGTCGAGACCGCACTGGGTGACGGCGGTGGCGTCCGGAGCACGGTTCGCGGCGTCGGCGAACAGTCCGCCCAAGGTCGTCGGGGTGATCTGCGCGGGACGGCGGGCATCCTCGGGTGCCAGGTCGTCGACGGGGGCGTCCGGCCGGGTGAGCAGACCGGTGAGGGTCCGGGTGAACGTGCGCAGGACGGCCTGGGCACTCGTTTCCCGCAACAGCTCGCCGTCGTAGATCAGGTTGAAGCGCGGACGGCCGTCGAGTGCGCGCTCCACCACCAGCGTCAACGGGTAGTGCGGGGCGCCCTCGTTCACGATGTCGGTGATGACCAGCTCGTCGTCGGGCTCCCGCAGACCGTCCACATCGGTCGCTACGTCGAACACCACCAGGGTGTCGAAACGGGCTCCGGCGCCGGCCTGGCGGCCGATCCTCGCCAGCGAGACATGCTGGTGCGGCAGCACCGCGCTCTGGTGTTCCCGCACCGAGGCGAGCAGCTCGCCCGCCGTGGTGGCACCGGCCCACCGGGCGCGCACGGGAATCGTGTTGATGAACAGGCCCACCATGTCCCCGATACCAGGCACATCCGCGTCGCGCCCGGACACCGTGGAACCGAACACCACGTCCCTGCCGTGCAGGATGCCGCCCAGCGTCACCGCCCAAGCGCTGTGCACGGCCACACTCAGTGGCACGCCGGCCGACCGGACGGCCGCGTCGATGTCGAACTCCGGCTCCACAGCCGTGTCGGCGAACCGGTCGGACGGGGTGTGTCCCTCCGCGACCAGCGAGGGACCGGGCAGACCGGCGAGCTGGTCGCGCCATACGCGGTCGCTCTCGTCGCCGTCGCGTCCCGCGAGCCAGCCCACGTAGTCGGGGAAGCCGCCGATCTGGAAGACGCTCCCCGGCCGGTGGTACTCGGCCAGCAGCGTGCGGAGCATCGGCGGCACCGACCAGCCGTCGGCGATGATGTGGTGCACGGTCTGCACCAGCACGTTCCGGCCGGAGCCCGCGCGGATGAGCGTGTACCGCATCAGCGGGCCGGTGGCCAGGTCGAACCCGGCGCGGCGGTCCCGCTCGGCGTACTCGCGGATCTCGGCGCCGGTGATGCCGGGGCGGTCCGGCGTGGTGAAGGGCGCCTGAACACCGCTCTCCAGCACGGAGACCACACGGCCGTCGGCGAGGGCCACGAAACGCGCGGCCAGGTTCGGGTACAGCGTGAGCAACCGGGTGGCCGCCGCAGCGAGCCGGTCGGCGTCCACCTCGCCCTCCAGTGTCAGCAACTGCTGCTCGACGTAGCTGCCCGCCGAATCGTCGTCGAAGACCGAGTGGAAGTACAGGCCCTCCTGCAACGGGGTCAACGGCAGGATGTCCCGCAGCGCCGGGCCGTCCAGAGCGTCGACATCGGGCTGCGTGAGCGGCACCAGGCCGAAGTCACTGGGAGAGTGGCCGCCCTGGTCGAGCGCGGCCAGCCCGGCCAGGGCCACCCGCAAGTACTCGCCGACGGTGGTGATGTCCTCGTCGGTGAACATCCCGTCGGGCCAGGAGATGGTCGTGACCAGCTCGTACGCGCCGGTCGATGCGGGTTCGGCGATCGCGTTGAACTCCAGGGAACGCGGCAGGCGCATCCTCGGGTCGCGCTTCTCGCCCAACTGCCCTGTGGTGCCCGCGGGCTGCCAGTCACCGGACGCACTCGAGTCGAAGCGGCCCAGGTAGTTGAACAGCACCTGGGGTGCGGGCGCGTCGAACCCGGTGCCGCCCAGGTACCGCAGGGCACCGTAGGAAACGCCGTTGCTCGGCACCCGGGCGAGGTCTTCCTTGACCGCCTTGAGTGCGGCGGCCAGGTACTCGGGGGCCGTGGGATCGGCCGCCGCGCCGGGGTCCACGGTCACCGGGTACAGGGTGGTGAACCAGCCCACGGTCCGCGACAGTTCCGGCTCGAAGCCGGCGGCGCCCGCCACGAACCGTCCTTCGCGGCCGTGGCCCTCGAGTTCGATGTGCGCGAAGGTCTGGTCCTGCCCGAGGTCGCGACGCCACTGGGCGAGGGCGACGGCGAGCGCGGTCAGCAGTACGTCGTTGACGCCCGCGTGGAACTTCGCGGGAATCTCGCCCAGCAGCGCGGCCGTGACTTCGGGGCCGACCGAGACGGTACGGGTCCGTTCCCGGACGACGGTGTCGGCCTGGGACAGCGCCCGCCTGCCCACCGGCCGGTCCACTCCCGGCAGGGGACGCAGGAAGTAGGCGCGGTCCGTGTCGAATTCCGCACGCCCGAGCAACTCCGTCCAGCGCCTGAACGACGTGCCCACCGGGGGCAGCTCGATCGGTGCGCCCGAGGAGAGCTGCCGCCACGCCGTGGCCAGGTCCTCCATCAGGACCCGCCAGGACACGCCGTCGATCACCACATGGTGCACGACCACGACCAGTTGCCGTGCCTCTCGGCGCCAGACGGCACGCAGCATCACGCCGTTGTCCGGGTCGAGCCCGGCGGTGGCGAGCGCGACGCACGCGTCGAGCGGCCGGTCACTCTCCTGCCACCCCGCTGCGGCCCGGTCCGCCTCCGGGATGTCGAAGCTCCAGCGCTCACCGCGCACCAGCTTGGCGCGCAGCATGTCGTGCCGCCCGACCACAGCGGTGAGGATCTCGTCCAGAGCGTCCGCGGTCAGGTCCGCCGGGGTGTTCAGCACCACCGACTGCACGAACCCGTCGATCGCGTCCGTGGTCTCACCGAGCCACTGCACGATGGGCGATCCGGCGACGGAACCGGTCGCCACATCGCCGTGTTCCACCATGGACACGTCTTCACGGCTCGCCACCGCCGCCAGCGCGCCCACGACGCTGTAGGTGAAGATCTGCCGTGCCGTGACGTAGAGCCCGGCGTCGCGCAGCGCGCTCAGCAGCGAGATCGCCAGAATGCTGTCTCCGCCGAGCCGGAAGAAGTCCTGGTCGACACCGACCTCGTCCAGCCGCAGCACCGACGCGACCGCCGCGCACAGCACGCGCTCGTTCTCGGTTGCGGGCGGGACGATCACACCGGTCCCGATCACGGGCTCGGGCAACGCGCCCCGGTCGAGCTTGCCGTTCGCGGTGAGCGGGAACTCCTTCATCACGACGGTGTGGGCGGGCACCATGTACTCCACCATGTGCTCGGCAGCCCACGCCCGGACTTCGTCCGCCCGCAGGTCCTCGCTGCCGGCGGCCGGGATGACGTACCCCACGAGGTAGGTGCCGCCCGCCGCGTTCTTCTTGGCGACGACGCAGGTGTGCCGTACCCCGGGGTGCTCCGCGAGACCGACCTCGACATCCTCGATCTCCAGCCGCATACCGCGGATCTTGATCTGGTTGTCGGCCCTGCCGAGGAAGTCCAGCGAACCGTCCGGGGCGAACCGCGCGAGGTCACCGGTCCGGTACAGCCGGGACCCGTCCTGGGCGAAGGGATTCGCCACGAACCGGGACGCCGTCAGGGAGGCCGCGTTGACGTACCCACGCCCCAGGAGGAACCCTCCCACGTACAGCTCGCCGCCGACCCCGACCGGGACCGGGCGCAGCTCGTCGTCCAGTACGTACAACTGGGTGTTGGGGTTGGCCTTGCCGATCGACGTCGACAGGCGTTCCGCCGCGCCCCGGTAGATGACGTGGGAGACACCGATCGTCGTCTCGGCCGGGCCGTAGCCGTGGTACATGGGGATGTCGAGCCGGGTGCGGAACCGCTCGTACAGCTCCGGGGTCAACACCTCGCCGCCGCACCACACATGCCGCAGGCTGTCCAGCCGCCCGGAGTCGCCCGCCATCTCCAGCAGCACGTCCAGCATGGACGACACCAGGTACGTGAAGGTGACGCGCTGCTCGGCGATCACGCTCAGCAGGTGGTGCGGGTCGCGTTCGCCGCCGGGCCTCAGGACCACCAGCCTGCCGCCGCACACCAGCGGCAGGAAGATCTCGTTGATGGAGATGTCGAAGGACAACGGCGCCTTGAACAGTGACGCGTCGTCGTGGCCGAAGCCCAGGATCTCGTCGACCTGCCACAGCAGGCGCTCGCTGATCGCTTCGTGCCGGATCATCGCGCCCTTGGGCCGCCCGGTCGAACCGGACGTGAAGATCACGTACGCCAGGGCGGCGCCGGGGACGGTGACCTCGGTTCCCTCGACGGGGTAGGAAGCGAACCTCCAGTCGCCGAGGTCCACGGCCACGGCTTCCGGTTCACCCGGGTTGTGCTCGCCCGAGTCGTTGAGCTGCAGCACGACCCGGGCGTCCTCGACGACGACGCCTCGGCGTGCGTCGGGCCACTGCGGATCGAGCGGCACGAATGCACAACCCGCCTGGAGCACGCCGAGCAGCCCGATCACCATGTCGGCGGAGCGGCCCAGTGAAATACCGACGACCTGTTCGGCGGTGAGTCCGCGTTCGATCAGATGGTGGGCCAACTGGCTGGACAGTTCGGCTGCCTGACGATAAGTCAGTGACCGGTGCTCGTCGATGACGGCAACGGCGTCCGGCCTGGCCCGCGCCTGCTCGCGGAACATCTCCACGATGGTCGGGCGGACCCGGTCGGCCTCGGTGTCGTTCCACTCGGCCAGGGCCTCGATCCTCGCGGCCACACCGGACGGGCCGATGCTGCCGATGGGCCGGTCCGGGAATTCGGCAAGGTCGTCCAGAGCGAACTGCGCGTCGGACGGCAGGACATCTTCGGGGACGGCGATGCTCCGGCCGTCCGGGCCGACCTCCCAACCACCGGGCGCGGAACCGCCGTTGTCGACCCACCCGAGGACGTCGGCGAACAGGGTGCCGGGGGCGAGGTCCAAACCGTCGGGACCCAGGCCGGTGGCCCAGTACGAGAGACCGATGGCGCACGCTTCGGCGATGGTCCGGTCGGAATGGTTGCCGGTCCGCCGGCGTACGTCAGCCAGGCTCGCGGGAGACAGCAGTACGAGTCGAGCGTTCGGATCCATCATCGAAGACTCAGTGTCCCTTCCAAGGTGTGGAAGTTAGGGTACCCTAACTCAGGGTTGCCTAACTACCCTCTCGCCAGGCCTGCCACAGCCGCGCATACCGGCCGCCGAGAGCCACCAGCTCCTCGTGCGTTCCCTGCTCCACCACGCGCCCCGCGTCCAGCACGGCGATCCGGTCCGCCGCCATCGCCTGGGTCAGCCGGTGCGCCACGAACAATGTGGTCCGGCCCGAGCACGCGGCCAGCACGGCCCGCTCCAGCTCGGCGGCACCCTCACTGCCCGCCTCCGCGGTCGACTCGTCGAGCACCACCACCGGTGACCGGCCCAACACCAGCCGGGCCAGGGCGATCTGGGCGACCTTGGTGACATCCAGGCGCTCACCACCCTCTCCGACCATGGTGTGCAGCCCGTCGGGCAGCGCGTCGACCCACCCGTCGGCGCCGACGGTGCGCAACGCGCCCGTCAGCTCGGCATCGGTCGCTTCCGGCGCGGCCAGCCGCAGGTCGTCGGCGAGCGGGCCGGAGAACACGTGCGTCTCCTGCGTCAGGATGCTCACCAAAGCCCGCGCCCCTGCCTCGTCCATGCCGGCAAGGTCGTTCGAACCGACGCGCACCGACCCGGCCTGTGGGGTCCCGATGCCCGCGATCAGCGCGGCCAGGGTCGACTTGCCCGCGCCCGTCGCCCCGACCAGAGCGAGCGAACCACCGGCCGGGATCGCCAGGCTGACATCCCGTAGGACCGGGTCCTCGGTATCGGGATAGGTGAACGTCAGCCCCTCCACCGTCACCGGGTACGGCACGGCGCCCGCCGGCGCGACGGTGGCGTCGCCCACCAACCGGGCCTCCGCGGACTCCCCCAGCACCCCGACCAGCCGGGTCAGGCTGGCGCCCGACTTCTGCGCCTCGTCGAAGGTGAACATGATGGCGCCCAACGGGGTGAACAGCCGGTGGAACATCAGCGGGGCCGCCGACACCTCGCCCAGGCTGGCCATATCGGCCTCCAACAGGGCGTACCCCACCACGAGGATGAGGACCAGCCCGATGAACTCGGCGCGGTTCTCCCTGCCGACGAACCGGCCGAAGAACCGGAACACCTCGATGCCGAGATCGCGCACCCGCCAGGACTCACTCGTGACCTTCTCGCGGAAGGCGCCCTCGAGGCGGTACGCCCGGACCGTGTCGATCCCGTTCAGACCGCTGATCAACGCCTGCGCACGGTCGGCCTGGGCGGCCCGCTGCTTCCGGTAGAGCGGGGCGGACCGGGGAAGGTACCAGCGCAGGGCCAGCGCGTACGCGGGCAGCGCGCCGGCACCCGCGAGGCCGAGCCGCCAGTCCAGTCCGAACATGCCGGCCGTGGCGATGGCGACCAGCACTCCTGCCGAGAACACCGTAGGGACAGCCGTTCGGATGCCCCGGGACAGCACGGCCACATCGTCACCGACCCGGGAGAGCACGTCTCCCCGGCCGACCTGCTCGATGCGCGCGCTCGGCATTCCCAGCACCGCCCGGACGGCACCTTCCCGCAACCGCGCGAGCAGATCCGCGCCCAGCCGCCCGATCAGGTACGTCGACACCGCGGTGGCCGCCGCGCCGAACACTGCGGCGGCCACCATCAACGCCCCGATCGTGACCAGGACCGAGCGGGATTCGCCCGCGACCACCCCGTCGACCACCTGGCCGAGCAGCAGCACGGGGAGCACCTGGAGTGCCGCCCCCGCCACCGTGGTGAACACGGTGGCGGCGGTCAGCCATGGCAACTCGCGGCAGTGCGCCGCGACCCATCGGGTGCCCTCGCGTCCGGTCGCCGTGCGCAGAGTTGCCGGGGCGACGCGTGTGTCGACGGCACTCACACGCAGACCGATTCGGGCCGGGGGCTGAACAGGTTGACCACCATCTCTACTCGACCGACTTGACGAGCTCGTCGATCCCGTACGGCATGGACAGCAGGGTGCCCTGGGACAGGGCCGCACCGACCGCCGGTCCCTCACTGTCCAGCAGGTACGAGACCTTGCCGGCCTTGACCGCGGACAGGTTGTTGAACAGCTCGAACTTCTTCAGCGCTTCCGTGTCCGCCTTGTCGTTGATGACGACGATGCGGTCGACGTCGATCAGGTCGACGCGCTCGGGGGAAAGAGCGGTGGAGAACTCGCCGTTGGCGACCTTGTCGATCTCCGTCGCACCCTTGTAGCCGATGCTCGTCAGCAGCCGCCCGCGCACGTCGGTGGTGGTGAAGGCCGAGATCGAGTCCTTGTACCAGGACACCGCGACAGCGGTCTCCTTCCCGAACTGCGGGTGCCCCTCACGAGCCGTGTCGAGCTTGGCCTGGATGCCCTTGACCAGCTCGGTGCCCTCCTTCTCCTTGCCGAGCGCCTTGGCGATGTGGACCGCGTTGTCCTGCCACGGCGCGCTGAACAGCTCCTTCTCGGCCTTGGTACGGCCCACCGTAGGAGCGATCTTGGAGAGCTTGTCGTAGGCGGCCTGGTCGACCTCGGAGTAGACCGCGAGGATCAGGTCCGGCCGCAGGGAGGCGATCTTCTCGAAGTTGGGTCCCGCGTCGCCGTTCTTCATGACGACCTCGGGGCGGGCGTCGCCCCACGCGTCCTTCACCCAGGGCCACTGGGTGTTGATGTCGGGGGACCGGCCCGCCGGGTTCGGGTACTGGTCGACCATGCCGACCGGCTTGATGCCGAACGCCAGGACGGTCTGGTCGTCCGTGTAGCCGACGGTGACGACCCGCTTGGGGGCCTTGTCGATCTTCGTGGATCCGAACGCGTGCTCCACGGTGACCGGGAATGCGCCGGAGGCGGCAGCCGGAGCCTTGTCACTCGTCTTGTCCGCCGTGTCGGAACCACATCCCGCGAGAAGGCCGACGCCGAGCGTCGCGGCGGACACTACGGCCGCCAACCGCCGCCAGGACTTCGTAACCGTCGTCGTTCTATGGAGGAGCATCCGGAATCCCTTGCTTTCGCGCTGTCCGCGTGCCCCCGTCTAAGGGCAGCCAAACCTTATCCTGCAGTAGTGAGGTTAGCCTAGCCTAACCAAAGTTATTTCCCTTACCCGGACCTCAGTTGAGCTGAACGTGCGTACGCCCGATCGGAACGATGAGGGGCCGGTCGCCCACCGGGTCGTCGATCACCTTGGCGCGCAGCCCGAACGCCTCGTGCAGCAGCTCGGCGGTGATCACGTCACGCGGGTGCCCCTGCGCGAGGATCGACCCCGCCTTCATCACGATGAGGTTGTCGCTGTAGCGCGTGGCCAGGTTGAGGTCGTGCAGGACCATGACCACCGTGCATCCCGACTCGTGCAGATCGTCCACGAGGTCGAGCACGTCGATCGCGTGCGCCAGGTCCAGGTAGGTGGTCGGCTCGTCCAGCAGCAGCAGGTCGGTGCCCTGAGCCAGGGTCATCGATATCCACACGCGCTGACGCTGTCCGCCGGACAGTGAGTCGACCGGGCGGTCGGCCAGTTCGGACACCCCGGTCATGGCCAGTGCCCGCTCCACGACATCGGCGTCGTCCGACGACCACTGCCGCAGCCAACTCTGGTGCGGATGACGCCCCCTGGCGACCAGATCGGCCACGGTCAGCCCCTCCGGCGCGACCGGCGCCTGCGGCAGCAGTCCGAGCTTCTTCGCCACGTCCCTGGACCTGAGTTTGACGATGTCCTCACCGTCCAGCACGACCGTCCCCCTGGCCGGCTTGAGCAGCCGCGTCAGGGTGCGCAACAGGGTCGACTTCCCACACCCGTTGGGGCCGATGATCGTGGTGATCACGCCCGGCGGGATCGCCACGTCGAGATCGTCGATGACGGTCCGGCTGCCGTACCCGACCGTGACGCCCCTGGCTGCCAGCCGTGCGCCGTCTTCGACGCCGGACTCGATCTCGGTGATGTATTGAGCGGCCACAAGCCCCCCTCTAGTCAAGATTGTCTGGATTGCCGAAGCCTTTGAATGATCTATCTGAGGTTCGCCCGCACCAGCAGGTATACGAGGAAGGGGCCGCCGATCGCGGCGGTGACCACGCCGACGGGGAGAGTGATCGGCAGTGCTGTGCGTGCAACCAGGTCCGCACCGATGAGCAGCAGCGCTCCCACCATGCCGGAAGCCACCATCGGCGGGGTCGGGCACTTCGCCAGACGCATCGCCACCTGCGGCGCCACCAGCGCGACGAACGGGACCGGACCCGCCGCGCTCACCGCCACAGCGGCCAGCAGTACCGCACACAGGAGCATGACCGCCCGCACCATCGAGTACCGGACGCCCAGGCCCGCGGCGACCTCGTCGCCGAGGTGCATCGGCTTGAACTGGAACGCGACACATGCCACGACGGCCATGAGGACGAGCGTGCCCCAGAGGGCCACTTCGACCTCGCCCCAGGACCGGTTGTCCAGCGAGCCGACCAGCCACGTCTGGGCCCGCGCCACGTCCCTGATGTCGGCCGAGACCAGCAGCCAGGTCGTGATCGCCTCCATCGCGGCGCTCACCGAGATGCCGATGAGGATGAGCCGGAAGCCGTCGATCCCGCGCCGCCACGCCAGGAAGTACACCAGCAGACCGGTACCGAGGCCGCCCGCGAGCGCCGCAGCGGACAGGCCCACGGAGCTGACGACCGTCGCGGCGGCCCCGCCCGACACGGTCACCAGGAACACCGCCACCGCGCTGGCGCCCCCGGTGATCCCCAGAATGTCCGGGCTGGCCAGCGGATTGCGCGCGATGGACTGCGTGATCGCCCCGGACACTCCCAGCGCGATCCCCACGACCAGCCCGGCCAGGGCGCGCGGCATCCGCAGATCCATGATCACGAACTCGTCGAACTGCTCGCCCCTGCCGAGGATCGTGGCGATCACCCGGGACAGGCCGATGGGGAAGTCCCCGATGCTGACGGACAGACAGAACGCCAAGGAGGTCGCCGCCATCAGCAGCAGCGTGACGCATACGGGCCAGGGCCGCCATACGAACGACACGTGGCCGAGGCGCACGCCCGGCGCCACCGACGGCTTCACATCTGTCCTGTTCATGCGTTCCTGAACTTTCCTCGCCACACCAGAGCCGCGAAGAACGGGGCGCCGAGGAGGGCGACGACGACACCTGCGTCCAACTCCCCCGGCCGCACCACCAGTCGGCCCACGATGTCACAGACCAGGAGGACGACGGCTCCGAGCAGAGCCGCGTACGGCACCAGCCATCGATAGTCCGGGCCGGTCAGATACCGGGCCACATGGGCCACCATGAGCCCGAGAAACGCGATGGGTCCGCACGCTGCCGTCGCCGCACCCGCCAGCAGGGTGATCGCGACGATGCCGACGGTCCGGCTCAGCACAATGTTCACCCCCAGCCCCCGCGCCACGTCGTCGCCCAGGTTGAGCAGGTTGAGGGTGGGCAGCTGGGTCAGTGCCAGCACCAGCCCGACCGCGATGAACGCGGTCACCGGCCAGATGACGTCGAATCCGACACCGTCCACGGAGCCCGCGTTCCAGAACCGCAGCGCGTTCAGCGACTCCTTGTCCGACAGCGCGACTGCCGTGGTCATCGCCGCCAGGAACACCGTGACCCCTTGCCCGGCCAGTGCGAGCGTCAGCGGGTTTCCGGCCCCCCGGCCGATGCTCGCCAGCCCGAACACGACGACACCGGCGACCGCCGCGCCCAGGAAGGCGAACCAGACATACTGGAACGGATCGGCGAACCCGAACACGGCGATCGCCGTCACCACGGCGAACGAGGCGCCGGAGTTCACCCCCAGCAGGCCGGTGTCCGCGATCGGGTTGCGCGTGTACCCCTGGATCAAAGCCCCGCCGACCCCCAGGGCGACGCCCGCCACGATCGCGAGCGCCGTCCGGGGCACCCGCACGGTCTGCACGATGAGCCTGATCTCGGTGAGCCGCTGGTCGGAGTCCGGCGCGGCGAACAGCCCGTGCCACACCTCGGCAGGGCTCAACGCCCGCGCACCGACGGCCAACGACATCGCCCCTGCGATCAGGAGGATCACCACAAGCGTGCCCAAACCCACAACCCGCCGTCGGCGGGCTTCCGTTGTTCCCCTGGGCGCGGGGCGCTCCACTGCAGTCGTGCTCATGTCGACGTACGCTATCCCTTTGATCCACTGGCGAGGCACGGTAATCGGGCACCCCACGACGGGGTGCGCCCACAGCGTCGCCTCGACCCTGGTCCCCTCGACCGCGGACTAGCGGACTGTGCTCCCGGCTCCGTCGGCGACCGGCCGGGCCTCGTCGGAAGCGGACTTGACGCCCCGGTCGAGCAGCGAGTCCAGGATCTCGCCGACCCGGATCGCGGTGTTGGACAGCAGGGACGAGGTGATGCCGTGCGTGTGCTCCGTGCCGCCCTGCAGATAGATACCGCAACGCAGGTCGGAGTCTGTCGCTATGCGGTAGTCGCGCTCGACGCGGACACGGCCCTCGTCGTCACGCAGGCAGCGGTCCGCGACCTGACCGAGGAGGCCGAGGGGGTCGACGGGGCTGTAGCCGGTGGCGAAGACCACGACGTCGGCGTCCAGCGCGGTCTCCTCACCCGTGACGAGGGACTTCACGTCGGCCTGGACCTTCTCCGACGTCTCCTCGACACCGACGAGCCGGGACACGTTGAGGAAGCGCAGCCGCTCGATGCCGAGGACCTTCTCCTGGTACGCCTGTCGGTACAGGTCGTCGATGAGGTCCATGTCCACCACGGCGTAGTTGGTGTTGCCGTGATAGGCCATCAGCTTGCGCTTGGTCTCGTCGGGCGCCGTGAAGTACTGGTCGACCGCCTCCGGGTCGAAGATCCGGTTGGCGAAGCTGCTGTCGTCGGCGGGGCTGTAGCCGTAGCGCGAGAAGACCGCGCAGATCTCGGCCTCGGGGAAGAGCCGGTGCAGGTACTGGACGTTCTCGGCGGCGCTCTGCCCGGCGCCCACGACGACGAACCGAGAGGGCGATGTGCCCTCCAGCCCTGCGACCTTCGACAGCAGTTCGGAGTTGTGCCAGACGCGGTCGCCGCGCTCCACACCCTCCGGCATGAGGGGACGCAGCCCGGTGCCGATGACGAGGTTACGGGCCCGGTGGACCTCCAGCCCCTCCCCCGACCGCACCGTCACGTCCATGTACTCCACGGCACCGTCACGGACGACAGGTGAGACGCCGACGACCTCGTGGCCGTAGGAGACCATGTCGTCGACCTGGGCCGCGGCCCACTCGAAGTAGTCGTGGAACTCCACCCGCAGCGGGAAGAGGTTCTTGTGGTTGATGAAGTCGACCAGCCGTCCCTTGCTCTTCAGGTAGCAGAGGAAGCTGAACTCACTGGTCGGGTTCCGGAGTGTCACCAGGTCCTTGAGGAAGGACACCTGCATGGTCGCGTCGTCGATCAGCATGCCGCGGTGCCAGCCGAAGCGTGGCTGCTGCTCGAAGAAGTGAGCGGTGACCGCCTCCTGCGAGCCGGTGCGTGCGTTGTGCTCGCTGATCGCGATCGCCATGGCCACATTGGACGGGCCGAAGCCGATACCAATGAGGTCGTGGACCGGTGTTACGTCGCCAGGATGAACCTGTGACATGTCACTCCCATCGTGCGGGGAAGTCGCCTGTCAGGCGTGGGGGAAGGTACGGGATGTGAGCACGCCGACAGAGCGGCCCGCTGGAATTTAGGTAAGCCTAAGCTAATCTTGTGAAGCTGTCGATAGGGCAGATCGCACAGGGGGCCGCCAGGGCCCCCGCCAACTGCGGTTTCACACCTTCTCGTTGCATACTAAGGTAAGGCTTGCTTTACTTACCACCGACCATTCCCTGCTCTGAGGAGGAACCCCATGCGGGTTGTCATGTTCGGATACCAGACCTGGGGGCACCGCACCCTGCAAGCCCTCCTGGACTCCGAACACGACGTGGCACTGGTCGTGACGCACCCCAGGAGCGAGCACGCGTACGAGAAGATCTGGAGCGACTCGGTCGCCGACCTCGCCGAGGAGCACGGCGTTCCGGTCCTGATCCGCAACCGCCCTGACGACGAGGAACTGTTCGAGCGGCTCAAGGAGGCCGACCCGGACATCATCGTGGCCAACAACTGGCGCACCTGGATCCCCCCGCGCATCTTCGGCCTCCCCCGGCACGGCACGCTGAACGTCCACGACTCGCTGCTGCCGAAGTACGCCGGTTTCTCCCCGCTGATCTGGGCCCTCATCAACGGCGAGCCCGAAGTGGGTGTCACCGCGCACATGATGGACGACGAGCTGGACGCCGGGGACATCGTCCGCCAGGAGGCGGTTCCCGTCGGGCCGACGGACACCGCCACCGACCTGTTCCACAAGACCGTCGACCTCATCGCTCCGGTCACCACGGGCGCCCTCGCTCTGATCGCGTCCGGGCAGACGGAGTTCACCAAGCAGGACCGCTCCCGGGCGACCTTCTTCCACAAGCGCTCCGCCGAGGACATCCGGATCGACTGGAACTGGCCGGCCGAGGACCTCGAACGCCTGGTCCGCGCCCAGTCCGAGCCGTACCCCAGCGCCTTCGCCTTCCACAAGGGCAAGCGGCTCGAGGTCCTCGCCGCAGTGGTGTCCCAGGGCCTCTACGGCGGTACGCCCGGCCGTATCTTCTACCGCGAGGGCGACGGCGTGGTGATCGTGGCCGGAGCCGACGCCCGCACGGGCCGCAACCACGGTCTGGCCGTCACACGCGTACGGACCGAGGACGGCCGCGAGATACCCGCGACGGAGTACTTCACCTCCATGGGCGGCTATCTGACCAGCCGCCCCTGACGCTCCGGCCCCACCGCAGTCCCGTCGGCCGGGGCGGGATGCCACCACCGTACGGACGCTTTCGTCTTCGCACCGCGGACGAGGACAAGCAGGGCAGCTTTCACGGGGGTGGGTTTTCCGCGGCAGCGGGTGGCGTATGCGGGTACACCGCATGCCGCCGAGAAACCTGACCGCACCTCTCCGTTCCGGCGCAGAGTGCAGCGGAAGAGGCGGGCGCGGCATTCACGATCGTGCGGCCGGTCAAGCGCTCAAGGGGACGGGGAGCCGACGGGTGCGTCGGCTCCCCGTCCGCTGTGTGCACTTTCGAGTGAAATACCAGGGTGTTCCGGGCGAGTACGTCCCGGTGAGCAAGAATCCACGCTCACGCTCGTCCGGGACGTACCGCAGCCACCGGGAGAGACCGCCGTGCACATCCTGCTTCTCGCGAGTGCCTTCAACAGCCTCACGCAACGTGTTCGGGCCGAGCTCAGGGACCACGGGCACTCCGTGGCCGTGCAGCTCGTGCACGAGGACGGCCCCGTCCGGGAGGCCGTGCACCGGGAGTCCCCGGACCTCGTCGTAGCGCCGTACCTCACGACCGCGATTCCGAAGGACGTGTGGTCGGTCCACACCTGTCTCATCGTCCATCCGGGGCCCGTCGGCGACCGCGGGCCCTCCTCCCTCGACTGGGCCGTCCACGAAGGGGCGGACAGGTGGGGCGTCACGGTCCTGCAGGCGAACGCGGAGATGGACGCGGGCGACGTATGGGCGTCCGTGTCCTGCCTGCTGCCCCCGGTCGGCAAGAGCGACCTGTACCGCAACGAGGTCTCGGACGCCGCCGTGAAGGCGGTGCTCCTGGCGGTCGGGCGCTTCGCGTCCGGGACGTACACCCCGAAGCCGCAGACCTCCGACGCCGGCGAGGGTTGCCGCCCCCTGTTCCGCCAGTCGCTGCGCCGCATCGACTGGCAGTCGGACTCCACCGCAACGGTGGTCCGCAAGCTCAGGACGGCGGACTCCCAACCCGGCGTGCTCGACGAACTGCTGGGCGGCGAGTGGTTCCTGCACGGCGGGCATCCCGAGCCCCGGCTGAGCGGTCGTCCGGGGGAACTGGTGGCCACCCGGGACGGCGCGATCTGCCGGGCGACCACCGATGGCGCGGTGTGGATCCCCGAGCTGCGGCCCCGGCGGGCGCCGGGCGGTCCGGCCACCTTCAAGCTCCCCGCCACCACGGCGCTGGCAGGGCGGCTGTCCGCCGTGCCGGAGCAGCCGGCGCCGCTGCACAGGACCGGGCACGAGGACACCTGGTCCGAGATCGGCTATCGGGAGGAGGCCGGGACCGGCTTCCTGTCGTTCTCGTTCCGCGGCGGCGCAATGAGCACGGAGCAGTGCCAACGCCTGCTGAGCGCCTACCGGTTCGCCTGCTCCCGGCCCACATCGGTGCTGGTCCTCGGCGGCGGCCGGGACTTCTTCTCCAATGGCATCCACCTCAACGTGATCGAGGCGGCGGCCGATCCGGGCGCGGAGTCCTGGGCCAACATCAATGCCATGGACGACCTGGTGGAAGCGGTGCTGACCACCACGGACCGGCTCGTCGTCTCCGCCCTGGCCGGGAACGCCGCGGCGGGCGGGGTGATGCTGGCCCTCGCCGCAGACGAGGTGTGGTGCAGGGCGGGCGCGGTACTCAATCCGCACTACCGCCTGATGGGGCTGTACGGATCGGAGTACTGGACGTACACCCTGCCGCGGCGGGTGGGTGCGGCGGCCGGCCGGCTCATGCAGGACGCCCTGCCGGTCAGCTCCGTGGCGGCCCAGCGGCTCGGGCTGATCGACAGGAGGATCGACTGCGCCCCCCGGTCGTTCGACGCCGAGGTCGGCGCCCTGGCGACCCGCCTGGCCGCACTGCCCGCGACGCAGTCCCGTATCAACGTGAAGAAGGCGGAGCGGGACCGCGTCGACCTCGCCCCGTACCGTGAGGCGGAACTCGCCCGCATGCACCGCATCTTCGCGGACCCGCACCACCCCTACCACGGGCTGCGCCGGGCCTTCGTCCGCAAGGAACGCCCCGCGTCCGTCGCCGCGGACCAGCACCCCCCACGTCCCCGGGGCTGACCGCGGTCCGGCGACGGAGCGGCTACCGCTGCTGCGCCAGCCAGTCGTACCAGTGGGCCAGGCCCTCGCCGGTGGTCGCGGAAACCGTCAGCACGCGCACGTCCGGATTCACCGAGCGCGCGTGCTGCACGCACCGCTCGACGTCGAAGTCGACGTAGGGCAGCAGATCGGACTTGTTGATCAGGATCAGGTCGGCGGCGGCGAACATGTACGGATACTTCAGCGGCTTGTCCGTGCCCTCGGTGACCGAGATGATCACGACCTTGGTGCGCTCCCCCAGGTCGAATAGGGCGGGGCACACCAGGTTCCCCACGTTCTCGACCATGAGCAGCGAGCCCTCGGCCGGGGACAGCGCCGTGAGGGCGTCCTGCATCATCTCCGCGTCGAGGTGGCACCCCGCCCCGGTGTTCACCTGCACCACGGCGCAGCCCGTGCGCCTGATCCGGTCGGCGTCGATCCTGGTCTCCTGATCGCCCTCGACGACCGCCACCGGCCGACGGCCACGGAGATCGGTGATGGTGCGTTCGAGCAGGGTGGTCTTGCCGGCGCCGGGTGAGCTCATCACGTTCACGGCCACGACGCCGCGGTCGGTCATCCACGTCCGGTTGCGGGCCGCGAGGAGGTCGTTCTTGGCGAGTACCTTCTGCTCGATGGTGACGGTCTCGCCGACGCCGTTCGGCTGAAGATGCTCGCGCGGATGAGGGTGCGGATGAGGATGCCCGTGGTCCGGTGCATCATCCTCCCGCAGCATCACGATCCTGGTCCCGCCGGACTCCTCGGAACAGCCGCAGGTTCCGCACATGGTTCAGCCCACTTTCATGGAGACGATCTGCAGTTCCCGTCCCGATGTGATCTCCACATCCGCGCTGCCGCAGGGACACAGCAGAATCAGGTCGGTCAGGGCGAATTCGACGGCACAGGTGCGGCAGCGGCCGGCGCCGGGCGGCTGGTCGATCTCCAGTTGCGCTCCCTCGGCTGCCGTTCCCTCCGTGACCAGGCCGAAGCAGAACCGCATCGACTCGGGCACCACGGCTGTGAGCACACCGACGCGGACACGGACCGAGCGGACCGGACGCCCCGCGGCGCGTTCGCACACCGAGTCGACGACGCTCTGTGTGATGGCCAGCTCGTGCACCGATGCCTCGTCCTTCCACGGGTGGCTCCGACCGTAGGGCCACGAAGGGGCCGTGGCGCCGTCCGACCGGACCGGTCCCCCGGCCGGATCACCCGAGCGGCCCACCGCATACGGTCATTCGGCCCCGGGGATGAGGCGGGTGCGACGGATTCTCCGTGTTGCCGATGCACCCGGATCGAGGCGTGATGGTAGCAATGTGCGCATACCCATCCATGGGGCCGATGGCCGGTGGGCCGTCATCCTGAAAGGCGGCACTGCCATGCCGACAGAGGAAGCGGTAAAGGCTGAGGACACACTGATCCACGTGCTGTGGATCAACGCGGGGCTGAGCTGCGACGGCGATTCCGTCTCGCTGACCGCCGCCACTCAGCCGAGCATCGAGGAGATCGCGCTCGGTGCTCTCCCGGGACTTCCGAAGGTCGCCGTCCACTGGCCGCTCATCGATTTCGAGTGCGGGCCCAACGGTGGCGCGGACGATTTCCTCGAATGGTTCTTCAAGGCAGACCGTGGAGAACTGGAACCGTTCGTCCTGGTGGTCGAGGGATCCATTCCGAACGAGAAGCTGCACGACGACGGGTACTGGTGCGGATTCGGAAACGATCCCGCCACCGGCCAGCCGATGACCACCAGCGAGTGGCTCGACCGGCTGGCCCCGAAGGCGACGGCGGTCGTCGCGGTCGGCACCTGCGCGACGTACGGCGGCATCCATGCCATGGCGGGTAACCCGACCGGTGCCATGGGGGTCCCCGACTACCTGGGCTGGGAGTGGAAGTCCAAGGCCGGGATCCCGATCGTGTGCGTCCCCGGCTGCCCGATCCAGCCGGACAACCTGTCGGAGACGCTCACCTACCTGCTCTACATGGCCACCGACCAGGCACCGATGATCCCACTCGACGACGCGCTGCGGCCGACGTGGCTGTTCGGGTCGACGGTCCACGAGGGCTGCGACCGGGCCGGGTACTACGAGCAGGCCGACTTCGCGACGGAGTACGGCTCGCCGAAGTGCATCGTCAAGCTGGGCTGCTGGGGCCCCACGGTCAAGTGCAACGTGCCCAAGCGCGGCTGGATGAACGGCATCGGCGGCTGCCCCAACGTCGGTGGAATCTGCATCGGCTGCACCATGCCCGGGTTCCCGGACAAGTTCATGCCGTTCATGGACGAACCCCCCGGCGGAAAGCTCTCGACCAACGCGGTCGGACTGTACGGGTCGACGATGCGGCGCCTGCGCCACATCACCACCCACACCCTGGACCGCGAACCGAAATGGCGTAAGCCTGGCAGGGAACTCAAGTCCGGCGCCACACGCACCTGGTAAGTGACCGCGTAATCACCGCAACGGACAGAAAGATGAGGCGGCGCAATGACCGCGACGCAGCACAAGGGTGCCGGAGGAGGCCGGGGAAAGAATGACCTGGTCGAAATGGCGTGGGATCCCATTACTCGGATCGTCGGCAGCCTGGGCATCTACACGAAGATCGACTTCAAGCAGAAAGTGGTTGCTGAGTGCCACAGCACCAGCTCCATCTTCCGCGGCTATTCGGTCTTCATGAAGGGAAAGGATCCGCGGGACGCGCACTTCATCACAAGTCGCATCTGCGGAATCTGCGGTGACAACCACGCCACGTGTTCCTGTTACGCGCAGAACATGGCGTACGGGGTGAAGCCGCCGCACCTCGGCGAATGGATCGTGAATCTCGGCGAGGCCGCGGAGTACATGTTCGACCACAACATCTTCCAGGAGAACCTGGTCGGGGTCGACTACTGCGAGAAGATGGTCGCGGAGACCAACCCCGGGGTGCTGGAGCAGGCCAACCGCACCCCCTCGCCGCATGCCGACGCCCACGGGTACAAGACCATCGGCGACATCATGCGGTCGCTGAACCCGTTCACCGGCGAGTTCTACCGCGAGGCGCTCCAGGTCAGCCGGATGACCCGCGAGATGTTCTGCCTGATGGAGGGCCGGCACGTCCACCCTTCCACGCTCTATCCCGGCGGCGTAGGCACCGTGGCGACCATCCAGCTGATGACGGACTACATCACCCGGCTGCAGCGGTACGTCGAGTTCATGAAGAAGGTCGTACCGATGCACGACGATCTCTTCGACTTCTTCTACGAAGCCCTGCCGGGGTACGAACAGGTCGGCAACCGACGCATCCTGCTGGGCTGCTGGGGTTCCTTCCAGGACCCGGAGTACTGCAACTTCGAGTACAAGGACATGACCGAGTGGGGACGGAAGATGTACGTCACCCCCGGTGTGGTCGTCGACGGGAAGCTGGTCACCACCGACTTGGTGAAGATCAACCTCGGCATCCGGATCCTGCTCGGTTCGTCGTACTACAACGACTGGGACGAGCAGGAGACCTTCGTCTCCCACGACCCGCTCGGCAATCCGGTCGACAGGCGCCACCCGTGGAACCAGCACACCAACCCGCAGCCGCAGAAGCGGGACCTGGACGACAAGTACAGCTGGGTCATGTCGCCGCGGTGGTTCGACGGCAAGGACTACCTCGCCCTCGACACGGGCGGCGGGCCGCTCGCGCGGCTGTGGGCCACCGCGCTGGCCGGCCTGGTCGACATCGGCTACATCCAGGCGACCGGCCACAGCGTCAAGATCAACCTCCCCAAGACCGCGCTCAAGGGCCCGGTGGAGCTGGAGTGGCACGTCCCGAAGTGGAGCAACACCATCGAGCGCAACCGGGCGCGCAGCTACTTCCAGGCCTACGCGGCCGCCTGCGCGCTCCACTTCGCGGAGAAGGCGCTCGTGGAGATCCGCTCCGGGAACACCAAGACCTGGGAGAAGTTCGAGGTGCCCGAGGAGGGTGTGGGCTGCGGGTTCACCGAGGCGGTCCGCGGTGTCCTGTCGCACCACATGGTGATCCGGGACGGCAAGATCGCCAACTACCACCCGTACCCGCCGACTCCGTGGAACGCCAGCCCCCGCGACACGTACGGCACCCCCGGCCCCTACGAGGACGCCGTGCAGGGCCAGCCGATCTTCGAGGAGAACGACCGGGAGCACTTCAAGGGCATCGACATCATGCGCACGGTGCGCAGCTTCGACCCCTGTCTGCCCTGCGGCGTGCACATGTATCTCGGCGAGGGCAAGAAGCTGGAACTCCTGCACTCCCCCACCCAGTCCGCGGGCAGTGAGTGATGGCGCAGGAGGAGTCCCCGGCCGCGCCCGACTGGCGGGCGACCGGTGAACGCATCGACACCCTGATCGCCGCCAGCGGCTCGGGCGGCGCGGTCGCCCGAGAGCGCAGCGAGGAACTGGTCCGGCTCGTCGCCGACTTCTACGGCGCCGGGCTGGAACGGCTGCTCGACCTCGTGCACGAGCAGGGGCGGCTGGACGACGATGTCCTGGCCGCCCTGGCCGGCGACGACCTGGTGGCCAGCGTCCTGCTGGTGCACGGGCTGCACCCGTACGGCGTGGAGACCCGGGTCGAGCGGGCGCTGGAGAGTGTGCGGCCGTATCTGGGGTCGCACGGCGGTGATGTGGAGCTGCTCGCTGTCACCGACGAGGGAACCGTCCGGTTGCGGCTGCTGGGCAGTTGCGACGGCTGCCCTTCGTCCTCGGTCACGCTCAAGCTGGCCGTGCAGGGTGCGGTGGAGGCAGCGGCTCCGGAGATCACCTCGATCGAGGTCGAGACCGCGGCCGACGAGGATGCCGGGGCGGCGGGGCCACTGGTGCCGGTGGACTCGCTGTTCGCCCGGCTGCACGCGGACGCCGCGGCCGGCGGCGACGGCGCCTTCTGGGAGGTCGTGCCGGAACTGTCGGGGCTGGAGGCCGGCGCCGTGGCCCGGGTCGACGTCGGCAGAATGCCGGTGGTGGTCTGCCGTGTGGGCGCGGACCTCCTCGCCTTCGAGGACCGGTGCGCGCGCTGCGAGCGGCCGTTCGAGGGCGCCACGCTGACGCGGCGGCTGGGCGGTGGGCCGGGGGACGCGATCCTGCGCTGTGCCGGGTGCCGTGCGCACTACGACGTGCGGCGGGCCGGGGTCTGCCTCGACGAGGACGGCGTACATCTGGCCCCGCTGCCGCTGCTGTCGGACGGTGCCGCGGTCTCCGTCTCGGTGCCCGCGGCGGTGGCGCCGTGATCGCGGCCGGCCGCTCCGCCTCCCCGGCATCCACCCTGCTGCGCCTCACACGCAACCGGCCGCAGCAGCCCGTCGGTGAGCGCTGCGAGATGTGTGCGGAGCCGATCGGCGAGGACCACTCCCATGTGGTGAACCTCGACAGCCGCGCCCTGATGTGCGGCTGCCGGGCCTGCTATCTGCTGTTCACCGACGAGGGGGCACAGCTGCGCTACCGGGCGGTCCCCGAGCGCTATCTGCACTTCGCCGGGCTGACCGTGGACGGACGCGCCTGGGACGAGCTGCAGATTCCCGTGGGGCTCGCCTTCCTGTTCCGCAACTCCGTCCTGGACCGCATGGTCGCGTTCTACCCGGGCCCCGCAGGGGCCACCGAGTCGGAACTGCCGCTGGACGCCTGGGAGGCCGTCGTCGAGTCGAGTCCGGAGCTTGCCGTGCTGCGTCCCGATGTGGAGGCGCTGCTGATCCGGCGCACGGCAGAGAGCGGCGGATCGTGCCATCTGGTGCCGATCGACGCCTGTTACGAACTGGTGGGGCAACTGCGCACGCTGTGGCGCGGGTTCGACGGCGGCTCCGAGGCACGTGCCGCGACGGACGGCTTCTTCGCGCGGGTGGCGGACCGCAGTCGGCCCGCCGCGGGGATCGGGGCGCAGTGAACGACTTCGTGTTCTCCGTGCTCGACGTCTTCGCCGAGCCGTACGCAGCCGCGCCGCAGCTGACCGCCCGACTGCGGATCGAGGAGCGGACGGGCCGGCGCATCCACGCCATCGCGCTGCACTGCCAAGTCCGCATCGAGCCGCAGCGACGCCAGTACGACGATGCCGAACAGAGTGGTCTGGTAGCGCTGTTCGGCGGCCGGAACCGCTGGACGGACACCTTGAAGCCGTTCCAGTGGATGAGCTGCGACACCACGGTGCAGGGGTTCAGCGGGGCGACCGAGGTCGACCTCGCCCTGCCCTGCACATACGACTTCGACGTGATCGGTTCCCGCTATCTGCACGCCCTGGGAGAGGGTTCGGTCCCCCTTGCCCTGATGTTCTCCGGCACGGTCTTCACCCGCGGCAGCAAGGGCTTCGGGGTCGAGCAGGTGCCGTGGGACTGCGAGGCCCGGTACCCGATGCCGGTCGAGGTGTGGCGGCGCATGGTGGCGGCGCACTTCCCGAACACCGGGTGGATCAGGCTGGACCACGAGGTGCTGGCGCGCTTCGCGGACTTCCGGGCCCGGCGCGGGCTGATCAGCTGGGACGAGACGGTCCAGGCCCTCCTGGCCGAGCATGACGAGGTGGTCCTGTGAGCCTTGACCAGGTGCGTTCGATCGCCGACGCCGTCCTGTACGAGGGGTACCTCCTCTACCCGTACCGCGCGAGCTCGCACAAGAACCGTTCACGTTGGCAGTTCGGGGTCCTCGGCCCTCCGCACGCCACGGCGGCGAGTTTCAGCGAGGAGCCGGAGATGGAGATGCAGTGCCTGCTGGCACCGGACGACGGGCCGGCGGCCGTCACCGTGCACCTGCGCTTCCTCCAGCTCCAGGTCCGCGAGGTACGGAGCACGGGCGAGGACGGGGTGGACGCGCCGGTCGACCAGCTCACCGTCGACGGGGTGTCGGTGATGTCGTGGGACGAGGCAGTCGAACAGGAAGTCGTCCTGACCGCTCTGTCGTTGCAGGAGGAGGCGGACACCGTCCACCAGGTCCCGGGCGGTGAGGACACCGAGCCGGTGACCGACGCACGGGGCGTGGAGGTGGGCCGGATCGTGCGGCGCCGACTGCCGTTGGCGGTCCGCGTCCGTACGCGATCCGTCGTCGACGACGGATACGTACGCCTTTCGGTGGCGGTGCGCAACGAGCACCCGGAGCAGACCGTCACCAAGGATGCCGCGATCCGGTCCTCGCTGATCGGCGCGCATCTGCTGCTCCGGGCGCACGACGCCGAGTTCGTCTCACTGCTCGAGCCTCCCGCAGGGGCGGCGGCAGCCGCCGGCCGTTGCCGACAGCGCAGGTGCTGGCCCGTGCTGGTCGGCCCGAAGGGGACGACGGACACCCTGCTCGGCGCACCGATCATCCTGTACGACTACCCGGAGGTCGCCGAACAGAGCCCCGGGGCCCTGTTCGACTCGACCGAGATCGACGAGATCCTGACCCTCCGGGTCATGACCATGACGGAGGAGGAGAAGGCGGAGGCCCGGGCCACCGATCCCCGCGCCCGGGAGATCATCGACCGGTGCGACAGCATGTCGCCCGCCGACCTCCAGCAGCTGCACGGCCTGCTGCGCGACCCCCACCCGCCCCAGCCGGCGGCTCTCGTGGGCCCGGCGGCCGACGTCCGGAATGTGGAGCCCGCCGCCTTCGACACTGCGGGCGCCCCCTGGTGGGACCCGGCGGCCGATGCCTCGGTACGGCCCGGGAGCGACGCGGTGATGATCGATGGGGTCAGGGTGGCCAAGGGCAGCCTGGTACGCGTCCATCCCTCCCGGCGTGCCGATGCACAGGATCTGTTCTTCGCCGGCCAGGTGGCCCGGGTGACCGCGGTTCTCGCGGACGTGGACGGCGGTACGCACGTCGCCCTGGTCCTCGTCGACGACCCGGCGTCGGACCTGCACGACTGGTACGGCCGCTACTTCTACTTCGCGCCCGACGAGCTGACACCCCTGACCGTCGAGGAGACGGCGCAGCACCGAGAGGAGAACCAACCGTGAAGAACCTGGGCATCATCACCGTCGGCGTCGCGGCGGCCGTGGCGGTCGTCGCCGTGGGGGTCGGGATCAGGTCGATCCCCGACATCCGCCGCTACCTGCGAATCCGTTCGATGTGAATCCCGATCCGAATGATGTGAGGAAGGAGTACCCCATGGCGGACGCACCGCAGAACAGCGGCGTCGAGGAGGAGCCACAGGAGGAACGGGGCCCGAAGGGGTCCCGCGGCACCGGCTCGGACAAGCCGGCAGGCGGCCCGGCCGACCGCCCCTCGGGCACCTCGGACGAGCGCTCCGACACCTCCGTACAGCCGAAGAAGGCCCAGGACCCGGAATCGCCCGACCTCCAGTCCGGTGGCGGCTGAGCCGAGGATGACGGAGGAACCGGACACGGCCGCCCGGGTGCTGGTCGCGGGCATCGGCAATCTGTTCCTCGGCGACGACGGCTTCGGCCCGGAGGTCGTACGCCGGCTGGCCCGCGCCGGCGGGCTGCCCCCGCAGGTCCGGGTGGCGGACTACGGGATCCGCGGCATGCATCTCGCGTACGACCTGCTCGACGGGTACGGCGCGTTGGTGCTGGTCGACGCCTACCCGGGGGGCGGCGCACCCGGGGAGGTGACGGTGCTCCGCATCGGTGTGGAGGACCTCGGTACGGGTGAATTCGACGCCCATGGGATGAATCCGGTCGCTGTCCTTGCAAACCTGGATCAATTGGGCGGTACTCTTCCGCTCACCTACCTCGTCGGCTGCACCCCCGCCGGCGTCGAGGAGGGCATCGGGCTCAGCCAAGCCGTCGACAACGCGGTGCCCGAGGCGATCCAGGCGGTGCACACCCTGGTCCGGCAGCTCGTGCCGGCCGTAGCGACCGCGTCCCTGAACAGCGTCGAACCCCGGAGCCCCTGATCATGTGCCTAGGAATTCCTGGCCGCGTCGTGGAGATCGTGGACGGGTATGCGGGCCAGCTGGCTCTGGTGGACGTGGAGGGCGCCCGACGCCGCGTCAACATCGGCATGCTCGACGAGGCACCCGGTTGCGACGACTGGGTGCTTCTCCACATGGGCTTCGCCGTCGAGCTCATCGACCGTACGAAGGCCCGGGAGGCCCTGTCGGGCCTGGAGATGATGGGCCGGGGCCGGGAGCAGCGGATCCGGCGGAGGTTCGAGGTGCGCGGTGTCGTGCAGGGCGTGGGCTTCCGGCCCTTCGTCTACGTCACGGCCTCGGAGCTGATGCTCACGGGTTCGGTGACGAACACCGGCGACGGAGTGCTCGCCGAGGTCGAGGGACCGGCCGAGGCCGTGGAGGAGTTCGGCCTCCGGCTCCGTACCGAAGCCCCGCCCCTCGCGGTCGTCGAGGACGTGCGCACGAGCGAACAGCCGACGCGCGGCGGTACGGGCTTCTCCATCGAGCGCTCCAGCGCGCCCGACCGGGCCAGGACGCTCGTCTCACCCGACATCGCCACCTGCCGGGACTGCCTGGACGAGCTCGGCGACCCGTCGAACCGGCGCTACCGCCACCCCTTCATCACCTGCACGCACTGCGGCCCCCGCTTCACGATCGTCACCGGTCTTCCGTACGACCGGGCCGCGACCACGATGGCGGACTTCGAGATGTGCGAGGCCTGCCGGGCGGAGTACGAGGATCCGCGCGACCGGCGCTTCCACGCCCAGCCGATCGCCTGTCCCGACTGCGGACCGCGGCTCGAACTCGTCGGCAAGGACGGTGTGTCCCCCTCCCATGACGCGGACGCGCTGCGGACCGCGCGGGAGCGCCTCGCCGACGGCGGGATCATCGCGGTCAAGGGCCTCGGCGGCTACCACCTGGTGTGCGACGCCCGCAACGACGACGCCGTGGCCGAGCTGCGCCGGCGCAAACGGCGCGGCGGCAAGCCCTTCGCGGTGATGGTCCCGGGCCTCGACGTCGCGCGGGAGCTGGTGACCCTCACGGCGGACGAGGAGGATCTCCTGACCGGTGGCCGCCGGCCGATCGTGCTCCTCCCCCGGCGCCCTGCCCGGCCCGGGGCCGGGGTGTCCGATGGCGTGGCGCCCGGCAGTCCCCACCTGGGACTGCTGCTTCCGTACACCCCGTTGCACGTCCTGCTCTTCGGGATCGGTGACGACCGGCCGGGCCCGGACGCACTGGTGATGACGTCGGCCAATCTGTCGGGCGAGCCGATCGTCACCGACGACGGGGACGCGCTGACCGTCCTCGCCCCGCTGGTCGATGCCTGGCTGCGGCACGACCGGCGGATCCATGTGCCGTGCGACGACTCGGTCAGCCGCTATGCGGCCGGTGCCGAACTGCCGCTCCGCCGCTCGCGTGGATACGCCCCGCTGCCGCTCGCGCTGCCCTTCGACGTGCCCCCGACGCTCGCCGTGGGCGCCGATCTGAAGAACACCTGCGCGCTGGCCGAAGGCCGCTACGCCTGGCTGAGCCAGCACATCGGCGACATGGACGACCTGTCCACGGTCGACGCGCTCACCCGGATCGAGAAGCACCTGGAGGACCTCACCGGGGTTGCGCCCGCCCGGCTGGTGGCCGACCGTCACCCCGGCTACCGCTCCGGCGACTGGGCCCGCGCCCATGCGGCCGGACGGCCGGTCCGCACAGTGCAGCACCACCACGCGCACATCGCGTCCGTGATGGCGGAGCACGGCCTGGGCGCGGACGAGCGCGTGATCGGCATCGCCTTCGACGGCACCGGCCACGGCGACGACGGGGCGGCCTGGGGCGGCGAGGTCCTGGTGGCCGGCTACGCGTCGTTCCGCAGGGCCGCGCACCTCGGATACGTACCGCTGGCCGGGGGCGACGCCAGTGTGCTCCGTCCGTACCGGATGGCCCTCGCGCATCTGCACGCGGCAGGCGTCCCCTGGGACGAGGACCTGCCCGCGGTCCGGGCCTGCCCGCCCGCGGAACGCGGCGTACTGGCACACCAGTTCGCCACCGGCTTCGGCTGCGTGCCCACGTCGGGCATGGGCCGGCTCTTCGACGCGGTGGCATCCCTGGCCGACGTCCGGCACGAGGTGGCGTACGAGGCGGAGGCGGCCATGGAGCTGGAGGCACTGGCCCGCTCCGCGGCAGCAGACCCCGCAGCAACGGAGGGCGGCCACTGCTTCGGAATCCGGCCCGGTACGGGAAAGGAACCCGCCGTCGCAGACCCGGGCCCGGTCGTGCGGGCCGTGGTGGCCGACGTAAGGGCCGGTGTTCCCGCCGGGCTGATCGCCGCACGCTTCCACGCCGCCGTCGCCGCTCTGGTCGTCGGCCTCGCGGACCTGTGCCGCGGGGACACCGGCCTCGATGCCGTGGCCCTGGGCGGCGGCGTCTTCCAGAACGCCGTACTGCTCGAAGCCACGCAACGCGGCCTGGCTGAGCGAGGCTTCACCGTCCTGCGGCCGCGACTGCTCCCGCCGAACGACGGCGGGATCGCCCTCGGCCAGCTCATGATCGCCGCATCGGGCTGACGCCGCAGCACCCCGTACCCCAAGAGGGATCCACAGAGAAGAGGGACCATGTGTCTGGCTGTTCCGGGGCGTGTCCTCAGTACCGCCGAAGTCGACGGCACTGTGATGGCCGAGGTCGACTTCGGCGGGGTGCGCAAGGAGGTGTGTCTCCAGTACATCCCCGATGTGACCGTCGGTGAATACGTCGTCGTGCACGTCGGATTCGCCATCCAGCGCCTCGACGAACGGTCCGCACAGGACACCCTCGCCAACTTCGAACGCCTCGGCATCCTCGCCGAGGAGTTCGGTGACGGCTTCGAACGCGCAGCCCAGCAGAACGCATCCCCCGAAGGAGCCGGCCGGTGAAGTACCTCGATGAGTTCAGCGACCCGGATCTCGCGAAGAAGCTGATCGACCAGATCCACGCGGCCACCACGCAGAAGTGGGCCATGATGGAGGTCTGCGGCGGCCAGACCCACTCGATCATCCGGCACGGCATCGACCAGCTCCTGCCGGACAGCGTGGAGATGATCCACGGACCGGGATGCCCCGTCTGCGTCACCCCGCTGGAGACCATCGACCGGGCGCTGGCGATCGCTGCCCGCCCCGGCGTCATCTTCTGCTCGTTCGGTGACATGCTGCGCGTGCCCGGCAGCAACCAGGACCTGTTCTCCGTCAAGAGCGCCGGCGGCGACGTACGCGTGGTGTACTCGCCCCTCGACGCGCTGAAACTGGCCCGCGAGAACCCGGACCGCGAGGTCGTCTTCTTCGGAATCGGTTTCGAGACCACCGCCCCCGCGAACGCCATGACGGTGTACCAGGCCAAGAAGCTCGGGGTGCGGAACTTCTCCCTGCTGGTTTCCCACGTGCTGGTGCCGCCCGCGATCGCCGCGATCATGGAGTCCTCGACCTGCCGGGTGCAGGCGTTCCTCGCCGCGGGTCACGTGTGCAGCGTGATGGGAACGGCCGAGTACCCGCCGCTGGCCCAGAAGTACAAGGTGCCGATCGTGGTCACCGGCTTCGAGCCGCTGGACATCCTCGAAGGCGTCCGCCGGACCGTCATCCAGCTCGAGGCGGGCCGGCACGAGGTGGAGAACGCCTACCCCCGGGCCGTTCGCGACGAGGGCAACGTACCCGCCATGGCGATGCTCACCGATGTCTTCGAGGTGACGGACCGGACCTGGCGCGGGATCGGGGCGATTCCACGCAGCGGCTGGCGGCTCTCCGAGAAGTACCGGGCGTTCGACGCGGAGCAGCGGTTCGACGTGACGGACATCCACACCGCCGAGTCGTCGCTCTGCCGGTCGGGCGAGGTCCTCCAGGGCCTGATCAAGCCGCATCTGTGCGAGGCGTTCGGCAAGGAGTGCACGCCGAGGAACCCGCTCGGCGCGACCATGGTGTCGTCCGAGGGCGCATGCGCCGCGTACTACACCCACCGCCGGCTCGAACTGGTCGATGCGAATTGACTCCTCCCCTCCCTAAAGGAAGGGGATTCCTGGCTCACGTTGGCTGCGGACCGGCGGTCCGTCAGCTCTTACACGATCAGCACCAGCCGGATTGAGACCAGCCCGGACGAGCATCACGCGGGCGGAGTTCTTGTCCCTGGGGGATACGGCTCCGCACGCGGTGCACGCGTAGGTTCGTTCTGAGAGAGGTAGTGCGTGCTTGGTTCTCGCTCCGCACTGCGCGCACTCCATGGTGGTGTGCGCGGGGTGTACCAGGTGCACGGTTCGGCCGTGCTTGCGGCCCATCTCGATGAGGGCCCGCTTGGTGGCGCCGATCGCGGCGTCTGCTGCCTTGCGTGCCATGGTGGACTTTGCGAGGAACTTCGGGCGGAAGTCCTCGACCGCAAGGACGTCATGGTCGCGGACAACGCGCTTGGCCCACTTGCGGGCAGTGTCGTGCCGTTGCCGGGCCACCTTCTTGTGGAGCTTCGCAGCCTGGCGCTTGGCCTCGCGGTCGCCCCGCGTCTGAGCCTTCCCCCGGGGTGCGCAGCGCCGGGCCATCATCCGCTGGTAGTGCGCCAGGTCGGCAGCGGCCTTCTTGCCGTGCTGGGCGTGGGGCAGGTCGTGGGCGTCGGATGTGGTGGTCGCGGTCTCCTTCACGCCCCAGTCGATGCCGATCACCGCGCCCGTGGCGGGCAGGGCTTCGGGGCTGGCGGCCATGACGAACGAGCAGTACCAGTGCCCGAGGCTGTCGCGGTACACACGCACGCTGGACGGGGACTCGGGCAGCTCCCGCGACCACACCACCGTCAGCACGATCCCGCCCGCGAGATGCAGACGACCATCCTTGAGACGGAAGCCGCGCCGGGTGTAGTTCAGGCTCGGGTCCGTCTGGTGCTTCCTTTTGTACCTGGGCATCCCGGCTCGCTGCCGCTGCGGCAGACGGGTTTTGACGTCCTTGAGTGCCTTGGCCCGGGACTTGCCGAAGTCGCGGATCAACTGCTGCTGCGGAACCGAAGAGCCCTCGCGCAGCCACGCGTTCGCTGCGCGGGCCTGACTCAGCATCTTGTCGAGCTGCGCCGGACCGCACGTCACCTTGTCCCCGGTGGCCCTGTTGTACGCGTACACGGCCTTCGACTTGGCCACGGCCTCATTCCAGACCCACCGACACCGCGCCCACTCCGCTTCCAGCGCGGCACACGCGGTGGACGACACACGCAGCCGGTAGGTCCACCGGGCGACCCGGCATCCTCCGATACCACTGCTGTCGTCACGATCGAAAACTAACAGCCACCACTGACAATGGAAGAAAGCGCAGGTCAAAGCAGATGCGCAACGAACTCCTCCGCTCCGCTGCTCCGCTCCAAGGACCCGTTCCTCCCCGGGCTGAAGCTCAGGGCCTCCTGGGAGAAATCCGGTGACTGACGCGATGCAAGTCGTGACCGAACGGTTCGGAGCGACCGACGTGACGGCAGAAGTGCCCGACCTCGACTTCGAGGGATGGACCTGTCCCGTACCGCTGCGGGACACCCCGTCCGTCGTCATGGGCCACGGCGGCGGCGGCGCGATGTCCGGCGAGCTGATCGAGCACCTGTTCCTGCCCGCGTACGGTGCCGCGGCAGCCGCCGACCTCGGTGACTCGGCCGTCCTGAAGGTCGGCTCGGATACCCGCATCGCCTTCTCCACGGACTCGTTCGTGGTGAAGCCGATGTTCTTCCCCGGCGGGTCGATCGGTGACCTGGCGGTGAACGGTACGGTCAACGACCTGGCCATGTCCGGCGCAACGCCCCTGTTCCTGTCGACCGCCTTCATCCTCGCGGAGGGCACCGAACTGAGTGTCCTCGGCCGGATCGCCCAGGCCGTGGGCCGGGCCGCCGAGGCCGCCGGCGTACGCCTGGTCACAGGGGACACGAAGGTCGTGGAGCGCGCCAGTGGTGACGGCGTCTACATCAACACCTCGGGCATCGGCGTGGTCCCTCCCGGTGTCGACATCCACGCCCGCCGGGCGCGCCCCGGCGACGCCGTGCTCGTCAGCGGCGACATCGGCGTGCACGGCGTCGCCGTGATGAGCTGCCGGGAGGGTCTGGAGTTCGGTACGACGGTCGAGAGCGACACCGCTCCGCTGCACGGACTGGTCGCCGCAATGCTCGCCACCGGTGCGGACCTCCATACGCTCCGGGACCCCACGCGCGGGGGTGTCTCTGCTTCGCTCAACGAGATCGCCCGCGCCTCGGACGTGGGCATCGAACTGGTCGAGCGGCTGCTGCCCGTGCCGCCCACGGTGAGGGACGCATGCAGTCTGCTCGGGCTCGACCCGCTCCAGGTGGCCAATGAGGGCAAGCTGATCGCGATCGTCGCCGCCGAGGACGCGGACCGGGTGCTGGCCGCGATGCAGAACCATCCCCTGGGCCGGTCCGCATGCAAGGTCGGCAGCTGCGTTCCGGATCACGCCGGGATGGTGGTCGCGAAAACGGGGCTGGGCGGGAGCCGGGTGATCGGGCTGCCGATCGGCGAACAACTGCCGAGGATCTGCTGAGTGAGTGCCGAGGGCGCAATGCTGTTCGCGCGATATGCCTACCCGCCCAATGAGCTCGGCTACTGCGGCCCCGCCGACGCGGCGGCTCTCCTCCGCCGTGACGCAACCGCCGACATCGAGCGGCGGGCCCGGCAGTTCGAGGGGGCCTGGTGCTATCTCCAGTTCCTCGCAGAAACGGCCGGGCTCCCGGACCCGCTCGACGTGCGGGTGGTCGAGGCCTACTGGATCGGCAGCGAACTGCTGGACCGAGTCGATCCCGTCGCCCTGGTGGAGCGCATGACCGACCGGTTCCGGGGGCAGCTCGGCGGCACCTGGCGCGAAGCCGGGGGGCGGGCCCTGGCCCATCACAGCTTCCAGGTGTTCGAGGTGTATCCCTGGGCGCCGATGCTGCGGGGAAGCGGCCGTCCGACCGCCCTCTCCGTGCTGGACCAGTGCCGCATCCGTACGGGAATGGTCGTCGGTGCCGACAGCGACGTGGCGACCGTACGGTCGCGCCCGCTGTGCTGGGACGGAGCGGGACTCGTCGTCGGCGCATGGCGGCAGGAGACCGTGCGCTGGTCGGCCGGTGGGCGGACGCTGATCGACGGGCTCTCCCCGGGCGATCGGGTGGCACTGCACTGGGACTGGGTGTGCGATGTGATCACCGACGAACAGGCCCGGCGCATCGAATCCCTTGAGGAGCGCCGGCTCACCGAACTGGGCCTATTCGGTACAGCGACTCGCCAATGGCTCACCACCGACCCCACTTCGACAACGCCCGGGCAGCATGCCTGGACTGGCGCGGCGCCACCTCCCGGGGCCGCAATGCCGGCTCCGGCTCCGGCTCCGGCAATCTTGACCTGCGACTCCGTCGACCAGGGCGAGGCCGACGCGTAAGGGAGTGACGTCGCCGCCCTGCCGGACAGGGTCAGCGGCTGCCGTGTCGATCTTGTCCCTCCGCCCCCGTTGCCACCAGGTCATAGCGTTGATGGCGAACCGGAGAACGGGTGAAGGCCGGCGTCCCGGCGCAGGACCGCGGTCATCTGTGCCGGGACCGGCCGAGAATGAAGGCGGCGCTCCCCAGGCGTCAGTAGGGCAAGCCCTCCGAAGCTGCGCGCAGGGCAGCGAGGAGGCACGTGGCGATTTCGCAGCCCGACGCCTCGGGATCCTCCGCGTACTTGCGGGCGAAGTCTTCCGCAGCTGCACGCAGTGCGCCGTTGACGGTTGCTGCGTGCACTTTGATTCTCAGGTCGTGGGCGCTGCCGCCGGTTCGCCGAGCGAGGAGTTCTCCGAGGACGGGCAGGGCGTCGTCGTGGGCCTGGAGCCAGACGGCGCGCAGGGCCGGGTCGGTGGAGGTCATGCGGATCAGGTCGAGAATGACGGGGGCCACGGCGGGCAGCTCCCCATCCCGGCAGGAATTCGTGACGAAGTCCATCAGGCCCGTTTCCGGTGGCCAGTGACGCAGCTGGTCCATGGCGAACTCGAGCCCTGCTGAGAGAAGCGGCAGTACGCAGCTCTCCTTGGTGGGGAAATGGCGCCACAGGGTGCGGGAGGAAACGCCCACGGCCTGGGCGATCTGCTCGCCCGTCGTGCCGGTGACGCCCTGTGAGGCGAACAGACGGACAGCCTCGCTGGCGATCTCGAAGCGGAGAGCCGCCTTGCGTCGCTCAGCGAGCGACGGCCTGGCCTCTGCCTGCATGGTCTGTCCGCGTTCTACGGATGGCGCTTCGCGCACCCTCGCCCCCGCCCTCTGTCCCTGTCACTGCAGCATAGCGAGCCATTCGAAAATGACGCATGCAGACGTCTTGTCACTGACTGACACACAGACCTACGCTGCCGTAAGTGACCAGCGAGTAACTGTGCTGTCGCGCACGGCATTTGGCGTGCACCGGCCGCATCGAACGAGTCCGGGCGACCTCGACCGCCCAGGGTCGGCCCCACCCAGGCAGCTCGGACGGCCACAGCGATCGGACGGCGCCCCAACCCCCCTCAAGGAGCCGCTCATGCCCACTCCCAGCAGGCGCGCCCTACTTACCGGTGCTGCCCGGTCCCGCAGCCGTCGGCGTCGGGGCTCGGCACCGTCACGGATACGAACGCCCTGGTCAACAGCACCTGGCACCCCCTGGGCGGTGCCCCCATGGGCACCGTCTGCGACCTGGAGGGCCGCGTCCAGGGCCAACGCGGCCTCTACGTCCTCGACGGTGCGCCGATCCCCGGCACGGCCGGCGCCTGCAACCCGTCGATGACCATCGCCGCCGTGGCCGAACGGGCGTTGGACGCCATCACCGCCCACGACATCGACACGATCATCTGAACGACGGACGAGGAGCACACCATGAGCCGCAAGAGAACCCGTTCCCGTTCCCCCCTCACCCCCACCCAGGCGACCGGCCGTATCAACAGGGCCGGCCTGCGCCTCCTGGCCGGGGTCGTCGCCGCCGGAACCGCCTGCACCGGCCTGTCGGCGGTACCGGCCACCGCCGCAACCGCGGAACCCGTCGTCTCCCGCGGGGTCACCATCCCCGCGTTCTACACCCCGCCAACCGAACTGCCTTCCCCCAACGGTGCGTTGATCCGTACCGAGGCCCTGCCGCTCGGGCTGAGCATCCCCGGCCTGGACGGGCGCGCGATGCCGGGCACCGCGACCCGTCTGATGTACAAGTCCACCGACTCGGCCGGGCTGCCCGTCGCCGTGACCGGTGCGTACATCGAGCCCTCGGCCGCCTGGAAGGGCACCGGCCCGCGGCCCCTGGTCGCGGTGGCCTCGGGCACCATGGGCCAGGGCGACCAGTGCGCTCCGTCCTTCGCCCTGCAGAGCCCGCTCACCCTCAACGGCGACACGGTGTCCGTGGGCTACGAGGCCCTGGCGATCTACCGGCTCCTCTCCACGGGGGCGGCGGTCGTCGTCACCGACTACGTCGGCCTCGGCGCGACCGACCGCCTGCACACCTACGTCAGCCGCCTCGACCAGGCCCACGCCCTGCTCGACGCGGCCCGCGCCGCCCGCGCCGTCCCCGGCGCATCGATCACCGCGGCGTCCCGCACCGGTCTGTACGGATACAGCCAGGGCGGCGGCGCCAGTGCCGCGGCCGCCGAACTCCAGCCCTCCTACGCGCCCGACGTCCCGCTCGCCGGCACCTATGCCGGCGCGCCCCCGGCGGATCTGACCTCGGTCATGAAGGGCATCGACGGCAGTGCGCTCGCCGGTGCGCTGGCCTGGTCGATCAGCGGATTCGCCCAGGCCGACCCGGACCTGCGCGCGGTCGTCGACGCGAACGTCAGCGCCACCGGAAAGGCCGCCCTGGCGGACGCGTCGACCATGTGCGTCGGCGACGCGCTCTTCGGCTACGGCTTCACCAAGAGCAGCAAGTGGACCACCAGCGGCAAGTCCATCGGGGACATCATCGCCGCCGACCCCCGCGCGAAGGCGGCCCTGGACAAGCAGCGCATCGGCACGCTCAAGCCGTCCGGACCGGTACGTCTGGCCACCGGCGTCCAGGACGACATCGTTCCCCACGCCCAGGCCCGAAAGCTCGCGGTCGACTGGTGCAACAAGGGCGCCAACGTCACCTACGACGCCATCGTGCTGCCGAACCTCGGCGACAAGATCCTCACCAACCACCTGGTGCCGCTCATCACCGACCAGGGCGACGCCATCTCCTGGCTGACCGACCGCCTCTCCGGCAAGGCGGCCACCTCCAACTGCTGGTCGATGCCCATCCAGCTCTGACCCCACCGCACCCACACGGATCGTGCTGCGTCCGCCGGAGCAACACCCCGGTGGACGCAGCACGGCGTTGGGCAGGGCCTGCCGGCCGGTGCCCGTCCGGCCACGCGGCGTACTGCCGGTAGCGGGGGCCGCGCGGTTCAGCTGGGCGGGTTGTGGGTCTGTTCGGGCGTGGGCATGCCGGTGGTGGAGGTGCTGGTCCAGCTGGCGAGTATGCCCAGTGCTTCGGCGGAGGGGGAACCGGGTTCGGGGGTATAGACAGCAAGGCTCTGCTCGGGGTCGTCCTCGGCGGCGAGGACGACGTAGTCGAGGGTGAGGTCGCCGACGAGCGGGTGGTGCAGGCGCTTGGTCCCCGTGGTGTGCGCGCGGACGTCATGGTCGGCCCACAGCCGGCGGAAAGCGTCGCTGTGCAGGGACAACTCACCGATCAGCTCGGTGAGCTGCGGATCGTCGGCGTGACGCCCGGCGTACAGGCGCAGGCCGGCCACCGTGTCCCGGGCGGCCCGTTCCCAGTCGATGTAGAGGCTGAGGGCGGCTTCGTCGAGGAAGACGAAGCGGGCGAAGTTCCGCTCGCGGTGCGGGCGGGACGCGAAGTCCGCGAACAGGGTGTAGCCGAGCCGGTTGGCGGCCAGGACGTCCATGCGTCTGCCCTGGACGACGGCGGGGACGCTCAGCGCGTCCAGCGCCCGGTAGAGGGCGGGGCGGACCCTTTGCGGGGCGAGCGGACGCTTACGCCGGGCAGCGGTAGTGGGCTGGGTGAGGGCGAAGAGGTGGGCGCGTTCGGTGTCGTCCAGATGCAGGGCGCGGGCGACGGCCTCCAGGACGGCTTCCGAAACACCTTGGGTGCGGCCGCGCTCCAGGCGAATGTAGTAGTCGACGCTGACTCCGGCGAGCTGGGCGACTTCCTCGCGGCGCAGCCCCGGTACCCGGCGGGACCCGGCGTGCGGGGTGATCCCGGCCTGTTCAGGGGTGATCCGGGCCCGGCGGGTGCGCAGGAACTCGCGGATCTCGCTGCTGCGGTCCATGCATCCACCGTACGGCCGCCCCTGGATCTCGCGGGCAGCCAAGGGGGTACTGCTGGACCCCCGGACGAACGCACCCCCGTACGTGCCTCCGCGGCGGACCTGCGGGTGGTTGCCTGGGTAGCGGGCCTGCTGCACCGCACTGAAAGTGGCACCAACCGGCCGACGACCTTTCACCCGGTGCGACACCGCCTGCCCTGCAGAGAAGGAAGACCCAAGCCTGACCACCACCACCACGACAAGGAGTACCTGATGAAGCACGTATCACTGGGCGGACTGGACGTCTCGCGCATCGGTCTGGGCGCCATGACCATGGCCGGCACCTATACCACCGGCGGAGAACTCGACGACACCGAGTCGATCCGCACCATCCACCGGGCACTGGACCTCGGCGTCACCCACATCGACACCGCCGAGATCTACGGTCCCTTCCACAGCGAAGAGATCGTCGGCAAGGCCATCAAGGGCCGGCGCGACCATGTCGTCGTGGCGACCAAGTTCGGGCTTATCTCCCACTCCGGCGGCGGCCCCGGCGTCACCGACAGCGGCGCCGGCAACGTGAAGGCCGCCGTCGAGGGCTCCCTCGAGCGGCTCGGCACCGACCACATCGACCTCTACTACCAGCACCGCGTCGACCCGAACACACCCATCGAAGAGACCGTCGGCGCCCTGGCCGAGCTGGTCGCCGAGGGCAAGGTCCGCCACATCGGGCTCTCCGAAGCCGGCCCCGCGACGATCCGCCGCGCGCACGCCGTGCACCCGGTGGCCGCGCTGCAGACGGAGTACTCGCTGTGGACCCGGGACGTCGAGGACGAGATTCTCCCGCTGCTGCGCGAGCTCGGCATCGGCTTCGTCCCGTACTCGCCGCTCGGGCACGGCCTGCTGACCGGACAGATCCGCTCCGTCGACGACTTCCCCGACGACGACTGGCGCAGGACCAACCCACGTTTCACCGGCGAGAACTTCCAGCGCAACCTCCTCATTGTTGACGAGGTGCAGGCGATCGGCGCCGAGATCGGCGCGACGCCGGCACAGACAGCGCTGGCGTGGCTGTTCACCCGCGGTGACGACATCGCCCCCATCCCCGGAACCCGGCGGGTCGCGCGCGTCGAGGAGAACACCGCCGCCGACGGCATCGAGCTCACCGCCGCACAGCTGGAGCGGCTGAACAACCTCACCCCTGCCTCGGGCGAGCGCCACGACGAGGCGAACATGGCCGGCATCGACCGCTGACCCCGATTGCGCAGAACCGTCGACGCACCCCTCCCCAGGGGCAGTCAGGACGGTGCGTACCCGCCGGCGCCCACCACGGCAACAGGAACTCCTGACAGCGGAGTGGCGCAGCAGGACACCCCGCTCACGCGGTGAGATCCGGTGGTCGAACGACTTGGACATGTTGTCGTCCTCACGGGCCGGATAGGTGAGCGATCCGTCCGGATCCTTCCGCGCCGGATCGTCGTCCGGTAGCAGCCCCCGCTCAGTGCTTTCGCCCTGCTGCGCCCTGCGTACCACGGGAGTCGGAACCACCCCACACGCCACGGTCACCGCAGCCGGCCGGACCGGGTAGCTGCTCCCACGTCACACCGCCGCTGAGCCCTGCCCCCGCTGCGACTCCCACCCAGGGGGTGCGACCCAGGTCACCAGGAGCAGCCCACACACTGGACCACGCATCCCCGGCCTCGGCCCTCGTCGTCATCGATCTCACGCACGTGTACTCGATCTGCCACCCGCACAGCCTGACGGCCGTGGGCCGCCCAGGACCAGGACCCGGGCGGCGCGTCACACCGCAACAGGGCGAACGTTGCCTGATGCGGCACCAGACACCGCATTGTTCGCTCTGCCTCCCCGACCTCGATCGGGGAGGCAAGCCCCTAGCGCACCAGCTGATCCGTGAAGCCGTTGCCGAAGACCCGGTGAGGATCGAGCCGGTCCAGGATGGAGACGGCTTCGGACCACTGCCCGGTGCCGTAGGAAGCAGGCACCGCGGACTCGATGATCTGCTCGTCGGCCCAGGCTGCCGTATCCGTATAGCCCCAGCCCTTGGACCACTCGACGCGCGCGAGCGCGTAGCCGCCGTCGAAGGTGCTCATCAGGAAGCGCTCCAGTTCCCGGTAGAACTCGTGGGCTCCGGGTGAGGTCGGCTGGGTCAGCACGTCCACCCACACCACGCAGTCGTACTCCGGGTGGTCGGGGTGCGGGCGGACGACGGAAAGCAGCGGCGGGCGTGCGCCCGGCGCCGCGGAGTCGTCGGGCTGGTCGAGGCCGCTGACCCTGATTTCCACCTGCCCGTTGATCGGGAATCTGCCCGCCGCGGCCCAGGCCGCCAGCCGTTCCTTGTAGTAACCGGCGAACTCGGAGACGACGCGCTGGACGTCGGCGCGGCGGGTGAGGATCCCGTACCCGTTGGCGGTCTCACGAAGTGTTGTGGGGCGCAAGTAGAACTGGAGGGTGTGCGAGGGGCCCCACAGGTCCTTCGCGACGGTGGCGGTCAGTCCGGTCGCCGCCACCGTGTACTGCGCGGCGCCGAGCGCGGGCGCGAGATACCAGGCGCCGCCGACGAGAAGCCCGGCCAGCCGGGCGACCGGGGCCGGGATGATGTCGCTGAACGGGTAGTTGTACGGACTGTGCACCGGCCTGGAAGTGACCGGGCGCTCAGGGCTGAGGCTCCACACCTTGAGCCAGGGCCGGTCGGTGAAGGCGAACCAGATCGTCTCCACCCGCCCCGACTCGTCCATGAAATCCGCGAAGGTGTTTCCCCGGGCGGCGAGGGCGCTGCCCGGGGCGGCGAACAGTTCGTCGGCGGTGAGGTCGACGCGGCTTCGGCAGCGCAGCGGGATGTCCTCGCCCGCCTGGAGCTCGGCGTCCACGATGAGGCCGCGCCCGAGGTGGGTGGCCAGCGCCTCGCACTCCTCGTCGGTTCCTCGGTGGAAGGTCTTCACGACGTAGGCATCCTGGTCGGAGTCCCAGACGACGGCGGTGAGGGACAGGACGAGGTTGCTGAGGCTGCCGTAGGTGTGGCCGGGGCGGGCGGACTCGCCGTTCGCGGGGACGCTGGTGCCGTGGGCGTCGATGGCCAGCGTGCCGCCCAGGGTCAACTCGCCCGGTGCGGGAGTGTTGGTGACGCCCAGTCCGTGGTCGGCGAGGAAGGCCATCAGGGTTTCGAGGGTCACTCCGGCCTGCGCACGCACTGCGCCGGGTGCGCCGGCGGGCGGGTTCGTGAGTTCCATGTGCGTCAGGTGCTTGGTGGTGTCCAGCAGCAGGACCTGCGCGTCCCGCTCGGTGGCCGAGGTGATGGTCAGGGGTGACCAGTTGTGCGCCTTACCCCGGGCACGCAGTCGCCAGCCATTTGCATGGGCCCAGTTGGCGAGGTCGGCGAGGTCCTGCCCGGTGCGGGGCGCACAGGCCCACAGCCCGCCGTGGGTGATCTCGCCGGCCCAGTTGATGTAGGGAGACAGGTAGGGCACGAGGCCAGCGGGAAGTTCGGGTGCGGCCACCGGAACGACGGCCGACGCCGCCGCGGCCGGGGATGCCCCGGCTATGGCGGCGCCGAGCGGGATGCCAAACGCTCCGGCAGCCGCCGCGGCCCGCAGAACACCACGGCGGGAGAGGCCGGAGGGCTCAGAGGGGCGGGAGGAGGCGACAGGACGTGGGGAGAACTCTGAGTGATCAGCCATGACCTGAATGTATGGGGTTCCAGCACGTCAGGGAGGCTCCATGACACAAACTGCCGGAAATTTGCTCCCGAACGTCAAACGGCACGTCGCCCCCGTCCGCGATCAGTTCGTAGCTGCGCAGTCCGGCCTCGCAGCCGTGCGCGTCGGCCGGGCGTCCCGCTGGGCTCGTCGACCTGAAGTGGTCACGGCCGGTGCCACGACCGTTCCCCACCCGTTCGGTGAGTGCGGCGCGTTGGGGTGCGGTGAGCTCGGGTCCACGGCACCGGCGATTCCATGGTCCGCCGACCGTGCCGAGCAGGCTCACCCAATGGTTGCCGGCACCGCCGAATACGTCGATCCGGCTCTGCCAGTCGCGCATGCGGGCCTCGTAGTCACACCGGGCGCCGACCGCTCGGCCTCCAGGGATGCTGGAGGATCGCGCCCCTACCGATGTCGGGCATCGCCCATCATCCCGAACGCGCCTACGTTTTCCGCGAACCCACCTACGAATGAGGAGAGTTGGCTCTCCGAGGGCTGATCGAACTCCCGTGACCTCGGACAACGGCGGGACGAACGGTGAATTTGTCTGACTTGTAGTGACTGGCCATCAGTCGGCGTAGGGTGAGCGCCCTGCGACAGGGGGCGGATTCATGGTCGGCTCAGATGATGCGCGTACAACCACTCCCCGGCGCGGCATACGCGCCGCGATCGAAAAAGCGGCAGCTCGTCGGTACGCGGGCTCCGACGAGTCGTATGTCGGCTGGGCAGAAGTTCAGCGGCATTCCCTTGCACTCGAACCGCTGTTCAACCAAGTGCGCCGTGCCAACGACTTGGGGACGGCCGGTGAGGTCGCCGCAGCGGAGGAGCTCGTGCAGCAGGTCTCCGGGCATCCGCTCGCGACGCGAATCCCCCTGCTGACGGCCAACATAGCGATGGTCCGATGCATCATCACCGGTGCGCAGGGCGACCTGGAGGCCGCCGAACAGCACGCCCTGGTGACGGTCGGCCTCCACAAGCAGGGCGGGAACCTCCCCGCGATCTCCGAGTCGATGGAGATGCTGGGCAAGGTGCAGCACATGCGGGGGCGCAACGCCGAGGCGTACGACACGCTCATCGAGGCCCTCGAAGTCGGCGGCGACCTGATGTACCGGCTCAGCCGCGTACGGCTCGAGGTCTTTCTCATGACGATCGCCTTCGACGCCGGCGACAGGGCCCGGACCGTCGAGCACGCGATGAAGGCCCGGAAGCTCGCGAAGAAGTGGCGATGCCACATTCAGCACGGCGCCGCATGCGATGCCTTGGCGTACCTGGCCATGGAGGACAACCTCCTGAAGGACGCCGTCCGTTGGGCCGCCGAGGCCGACCGCGCCTACCAGCGCGAGGAAGGATGCCCCCTCCCCGCGCGTTTGCGCCACCTCATCATCGTGTCGGCGCTGGCCCGGTCGGAGGGCCGCACCCGCGAGGCCATGGGCTCGTACGTGCACATGATGCAAGGGGTGTCCGAGCTGCGCGCCGGGTGGGGGTGGCGGGACGCGCAGGCGTACTTCGTCGACCTCTACAGCGAGCCGGAGGTCAGCGCCTACCTCACGGCGAACGAACTGTTCGTACAGGAAGACGAGTTGGCGCCAGATGCCTTCGCCAAGCTGCTCGACCTCGGCAACCGTACGTCCCTGCGGAAGATGCTGCGCGGCGAGCTGGGTCTGGAAGAGCCCGCCGACCTGGGAGAGGCGTCACTGACCGACGTTGTCGCTCTCCTGGGCACCATCAAGACATCCGAGGGCTCGCTCGCCGGTGAGGCCCCTCCCTCCGCAGGGCGGAAAAGCGTGCCGCAGGGCGCGTCGGCGGACGTCGTCCATGCGGGGCGGCAGCTGGCTGCCGCCGCTTACGACCGCCTCGAAACCCTCGTATCGTTGCGGTTTCGCCGGGCGCTGGAGGCGGAGTCGCACGGGACGACCATCGACGCACGTGAGTGGGCGGTGCGCTGGAGCACCCATGTGCTGCAGATCAGGCTGCTGACGGACGGCGAGAGCGCACATGTCGCAGGTCTGTGGACCGCTCCCGACGGTTTGCGGCATCCGTTTCTGCACTCCGTCGACTCCCGGCAGGCTCGGATGCTCGGCGAGATCACCGGCATCGAGAGCCTTCTGTCCGGGACGGAGGCCGAGCCTGCGGAGGCGGTGGTGACGGCTCCCGGCCCGGCTGACGGGACCGAGAGCGTACGGGCCGACGCGCCCAAGTGGAAGCAGACAGCCCGTTTCCGGCACCTCGCGGTCGGCCGAGCCGCCTTCTGGGCGGAAATCGCCACGATTCTGCTTCCCGCGGGGCTCGCCGACCTGCTGCGCGAGACGTCCCCCGACGGCGAGGTGCCGAAGCTGCTGCTCGTTCCCGACTCGTACCTCTGGCGCGTGCCGTGGGCGGCCCTGCGTGTGGACCCGACGCACGTCGAGGGGTACTTGGCGGACCGGTCGGTCCTGGCCCTGCTGCCGAGCCTGTCGCTCCTGACCGACTCCGCGGACTCCCCGGGCTCCCCCGCGACAAGGGCGCCCGCCCCGGGACCGGACGCGGCAGCCGGGAAGGCAGTCGCCTATCTCGCCGGCTTCAACCCCGACGGGCTGGCCCTCGAACGCGACGCGCTGAATGCCGCCTACGGCACGGGTGTCACCTACGCGGCCCGCCCGGCGGACCTGCTCAACGCGCTCGGCCCCCACCGCACCCCCGCCTCCGTCGTGATCGCCTCCGTGCACGGCGACAACCGACCCGGGCTCGCGCACGCGCTCATACTGGACGACCACACGCGGCTGTCGGCCGCCCGCATGCTGACGCTCCACTTCCCGCGCATCCTCATGATCAACGCTTGCCTCTCCGCCGAACTCGACGAGCGCCACGGCACGGACCCGCTGGGCATCCCCACGGTCGCACTGTGCCGGGGGGCGGAGACCGTGATTGGCGGCCTTTACCCGCTGCCCGACGGGCAGTCGCAGACCCTGGGGCTCAGCCACCCGACTTCTGGCATCCTCACCATCCTCTACCGGCTGCTCGCCGAAGGAATGGCGCCGTCGTCGGCCCTGCGTACGGCCCAGCGCCAGTGGCGCAGGGAGCACGGGCCGACACCTGCCTGGCTGTGGGCGGGACTCGTCAGCATCACTACTCAGTTCGATGACCCGCACAGAGCACACGAGAGGTAATCGATGCCGCACAACGACAACGGCTCCGGCTCCGGCTCCGGACAACACGCCGACCCCGACCCTGTCTTCGAGCTGACGGACTTCGATGGTTTTGACGAACGTCAGTTCTCCTCCGAGCCTCTCATCGCTGAGGACGCTTCCCTCGTCATCCCCCCTCCGGTGACCGGCGCGCCTCCGGCCGCCACGACGCAGGACAACTCCGCCGCGTCGCCGGGGGACGGCAGTGCCGGGTAGCGTTGTCGCAGCGGTACTGCTCCTCGCGGCGATGACGCCTGGATTCGCCTTCCACCAGGCGTATCGCCGCTTTTCCGCCAAAGGCAGTCGTACATCCGTCACAGAGGTCGTCGAGCTCTTCAGCGTGGGTGCGCTCGCCACCTGTCTCGGGGCTCTGGTCTCGGCGCTGCTGGCGGAGTGGATCCCCTACCTGGTCTCGCTGAAGGACGTGGCCACAGCCCCGGCCGATGCCGCAGAACGGCCGTGGTCCTGGGTCGTGTCCGGCATCCTGACGATGACCCTGAGCATGGCAGCAAGCATCTGGGCCGGGAGGTACGTCGGCAAGCGCTCCCCTCAGCGCCGGGGTGAGCGGCTGCGGGAGGGCACAGTCACCTCGTGGGTGCTCACCGAGCACGACGCCGACGGCCGGTGGCCCTTCCTGGCGGTCGAGTTGTCGGACGGCCGGCTGGTCGAGGGCTACCTGCGGCACGTCTCCCACGACGAGGACCCTGCCCGCAGGGACATCGTGCTTCAACGACCGGTGCTGTGGACCGGCCCTGGCGACATCCCCCGTACCCTTTCGTCCGCCCGGATGGTCGTCGTCCCCGGTTCCCTGATCCGTGTGATCCACCTCAGATACCCGCACACGGAGCCGCCTTCCCCCTCCACCTGAACCCCCCGCCACTCGCTTGCCCTCCCGGTTTCCACCGCCCGCCGACAGCGGCTCGCTTTCCTCAGAGCCGTCACCTGACGGCCCACCTCGAACGACCTCGGGACAAATACGGGTGAACCACCGAGCAAAAGCAGATACCGAACCCAACTGACGCATCGAGCCAATCCTCGGGTGTTGCGAGCCTGTGGATCTGGATAATGTGGCCCATCGGCGGCAGGCGTTGTCGCACCCGTGTCAAACTGTGAATGCAACGGGGAAACCGCCGACGGCTCGGGCATTCTCCGCGAACACGGCGTGCCGGGAACGGGTACGGGGGTACCGTCGCTTTGTCATTGTTTTCGGAAGGAATCTTCACTCCGCACACGCTTCTTGACGAACGTGCGATCGATACTCTCTCGGCGGCAACGCAGCGCTGCTCGGGTACGGTCCGTCCGAGTGATATCCTCTACGCCGCAATCGACTCCGGTGACCAGGGAGTTCTGTCGGTACTCGCACTCACGCTCGCCGAAGGCGCCCAGCCGCGGCACCTGCTGGAAACCATCGCGGTGTACAACCCGGGGAGCCTGGACGGACAGGACTTCGATTTCGACGGACGGCGTGAGCGGTTCACACCGGAGACGTTGACCGCCCTGGACGGCTTCGCCGCGGAGTTCGCCCAGGACGAGGACCGGTTGCGCCCGGTCTGCCTGGAACTGCTCATCGCCTGCGTGCTGGACCATCCCGACGCCGGTGACCGGCAGTTCCTGCGGATTCTCGACACGGCGGCCGCCGCGCGGACCCTGCGCGACCAGGTGCGCATCAGCACGGAGCCGCCTCCCACCCTGTTGGACGAGACCGGGCGGCTGCGCTCCGAGGAGTTCTCGGCGGACGCCTGGGCGGTTCTGGAGCAGGCGGCGGGGCGCGCGGGTGAGCTGGGGTACGACCGCCTGCTGCCGCCGCACTGTTTCCTCGCCCTGCTCGGCGAGACGGAGGGGCTGACCGAGCGGCTCGTCAGGCTCCAGATCCCGCCGCAACTGGGCCTGGCGAAGGTCGCGGAGATTCTGAGTGGCGCCTTCCGGCTGTCACAGCACGGCAAGGACGCGCCGCCGCTGCACCGTGACGGCCTGGGAGAGCCACTGCTCGCCCTGCTCCGGCGGGCGCAGCGGGCAGCCGTGATCTGGGGTGCCGAGCTGGTCGACACACCGCATCTGCTCGACGCCCTGCTGGAGGATCCACCGCCGAGGCTGGCGTCGGTGTTCGAGGCCGACCCGCTCCGGGTGGACCTCGCCCGCATGCGCGAACTGCTCGCCCAGGCCATCAGGGAGGCACGCACCACGGGACCACGGGAGGTCTCCTTCCGCTTACCGCCGGAATCACCCCCCGCCGAGGACCTCACCTGGCTGGCACGGACCCAGGGGATCGCACCCGCCCGGCATCTGGAGCGCTACTTCGACACTCTGGGCCGGGCCCTGCACCGTACGACCGACAACCATGTGCTGATCACCGGGCCCACCGGGGTCGGCACCACCAGCCTGGTGCGCGAGCTGGCCAGGCGCGCCGCGGCCGGAGAGCTGCCCTTCCTGCGGCGCAAGCGCCTGCTGCACGTCGACTGCCGTGACGTGACGGACGTCGAGAGCGGCGCCAAACTTGCCAGGATCATCGCCCACGTGGCCGGGCGTACCGACCTCCTCGTGTGTCTGGACGGGCTCGGAGCCATACTCCGCGGCCCCGGCGGCACCGACCACGTACCAGCCCTGCGCAGCGCGCTGAAGGAGCGCCGGATCCACCTCATCGGGGTGTTGTCCGGCCAGGAGTACGACGACCTGCTGGCCGCCGACCATGCCCTGCGCGAACTCACCACCCGCATCGACATGACCGAGCCGGACCGTGCCTCCGCGCGGGACATGGTCCGTCAGGCGGCGGACGCGCTGGAGGCGGAGTTCACGACCGAGGTCGACGACCGTGCCGTCGACCGGGCGGTGGTGATGTCCGGGGACTACATCCTCAACCAGCGGCTGCCGCTCGCCGCCGTCAAGGTGCTCCGCCGTGCCTGCGAGGACCTGGACTACCGCCGTACGCAGCTCGGCGACACCCGGGCCGTGGTGAACACCGAGGACGTGGTGCGGGTCATCGCGGAGGTCTCGGGCGTGCCCGCCGGGCAGATCGCCGGCACGGGCGGCGAGCGGACCGACTACGAACAGGCGCTGGGCGGCTCCGTCTTCGGTCAGCAGGAAGCGGTCGAGGTCGTCGCGAGCGAGCTGCGCCGCATCAAGTCTGGCCTGGCCGGGGCGAGCGGCGGCCCCGCCTCCGTGATGCTCTTCGCCGGGCTGACCGGGACGGGCAAGACCGAGCTGGCGAAGACCGTCGCGAGTTTCTACTCCTCCTCCAAGCGCCTGCAGACCTACCCCATGGAGAACTTCTCCGAGGCGCACAGCGTGTCGGGCATCATCGGCTCCCCGCCGGGATACATCGGCTACGAGCGCGGTGGCCGCCTCATCAACGAGCTGAACGCCGATCCGTACTGCGTCTTCCTGCTCGACGAGGCGGAAAAGGCACACCCCGAGGTCTGGCGGCCCTTCCTCAACCTCTTCGACGAGGGCTGGATCGTCGACCAGCGTGGCGTCAAGGCCCATGGCGACCGGGCGATATTCATCCTCACCAGCAACGCGGGCCAGGAGATCATTTCCCGGATGACACGGGAGGGCCGGTCCGACGAGGAAATCGTCGCCAGGGTGAAAGAAGCATTGCCGCAGATCGGGAACCGCGCACAGGGCGGTCCTGTCTTCACTCCCGAGTTCGTGGCGCGTATCCGCCGGATCATCGTGTTCCGCCCGCTGGACCTGGACGCGATGACCGGCATCTGCCGCAAACTGGTCGGCCGGCAGCACGAGTTCTGGCTGGACAAACGGGAGAAGGAGCTGATCGTCCCCGAGTCATTGATCCTCTATGCCGCCGATCGCGGACATCTGATGAACGAGAAGTCCGGCGGCAAGGAGGGCGGCCGCATCATCGCGAAGATCCTTTCGGACCTGATCGAGAATCCCATCCTTCTCGAACAGGAGCGGCGGGAGGAGGAGTTCCGGCAGTGCGCCCGCATCGAACTCGACTTCCGCCCCGTCGGACCCGGCGGCGGACCACGGACGGACGTCCGTTTCGGCCCCGCTCCGGGGACGGGAACGACGACGGCAGTGGAGGCGGGACCAGGCCATGAGTGACGGAGCCGGGACCGACCTGCGGTCGTTCGAGGGACGGGTGATCAACGACCGTTATCTGCTCACCCAATGGATCGGCGGCGGTGCCTTCGGCGCGGTCTTCCTCAGCGAGCAACGTATCCTCGGCCGCCCCGTGCGGCGGGTTGCCTGCAAGATCTCCCGGGACGCGGGGATGACCGAGGCGGACGCCCAGGAGAAGTTCGCCGACATCCTGCGGCTGGCCGAGGCGATGGACGGGATGACCGATTCCGAGGCACGTCGCCACCTCGTCCATGTGTACGACGGGGGGCTGGCCCACGACGCCGGAGGCCGGGCGTTCCTGGTGATGGAGTTCGTCCAGGGCACCACGCTCGCCGCCCAGTTCGCGACCCTGAAGACCGTTCCCGCCAGGCTGCTGTTCAACTGGGCGCGGCAGATCTGTGTGGCGCTGCGCGGACTGCACTCCCTGGAACAGCCGTTGCTGCACCGGGATCTCAAGCCGGACAACGTCCTGCTGGGCTCGGACCTGACCGTACGGCTGATCGACTTCGGCCTCGCTGCCAGGCTGCTGGAGTCCGGGACCGTACCCGGAGTCGCCGGCACCCTGACGTACATGGCACCCGAGACCTCCCAGGGCCAGAGCGTGCCCGCCTCCGACCTGTACTCGCTCGGGGTCCTGATGTACGAGGGGCTCACCGGCCGGCTTCCCTTCGCGCACCTCGTGCCGCCCCCCGGCATGCCCGACACGCTGCACGGCGACTGGCTGTACCAGCAGAAGAAGGAGGGCCGCGCGGCCGCCCCGCCGTCACGGCTGAACAACACCGTGACGCGCGAGACCGACGCCGTCGTCCTGCGCTGCCTGGAGTTCGAGCCCGCGAGGCGCTTCCGCAGCGCGGCGGAACTCCTGGACGCGCTGGCCGAGGCCGAGGCCGGAGCCCATCGCCCGCCGCCCGGCGAAAGCGCGCTGGAGCAGGCCCGCAAGCAGGCCGCCGACGGCGATGCGGTCGCCGCGTGCCACACCCTGCGCACGTGCCTGGACTCCGCCCCGGGGGATCTCCCGCCCGCCGTCCGGCTGGCCCTGCTGAACGAACTCGCCCGCCTGCTCGACGCGCAGGGCGACCCCGCCGGCTCCGCGCGGCAACTCGCCGAAGCCTGGCAGCTGGTGCGCAACAGCGCCCTCCTGCGAACCCGGAAGGAACGCTGCGCCCTGCTGTCGCGTGCGGCCGACGCCTACCGGCGGGCCGGGAACGCCTATCAGGCAACCCACTTCGAGGATCTCCTGCGGCGCGAGAGGGGAAGGGGGTGAGCGCAGCGGCATGAGTCCGCCATCATCGTTCGGTGACCTCCTCAGCCCTTCGGGGCGGCTGCGCAGGCAGTGGAAGGCGGCCCTGGAAGATCCTGACCCGCACAGCGGATTGGCGCGGCTGCGCGAGGTCCGCGTGCGGATGGAGAAGCGCCCCGAAACGGCCGTCGAGATGTGGACCGAGTTCTTACGGTCCATGGTCGGACAGCCGTTCCGGCAGTTGCTCACCGAGCCCGATTTCGAAGCGCTGGAGAGGATCGGCGGGCTCGTCGCGGAGGCCAGTGCCCTACCCCTCGACCAGGCGGTCCGGCCGCTGGCCACTGCGCTCTTCGGGCGCGGCGAGGGCCAGCAGGCCAACGACCTGCTGACCCGGTTGTACTGGGCGGAGTCGGTCCAGGATCCGGCCAGGGCCGGACTGGCAGACGACCTGGCCCGGTCCGGCCAGCGGGACGACTCCCGTCTCAAGGTCTACGCGGACCTGCTGGGCCGGGCCGGTCCACGGCCCCCCGCGGTCGTCGAGCTCGCCACCGATGTGCTGCGGGTGGACTTCTCCTCGGACCCGGCACAGCTGCGGCAGGCGGCCGCGCTGGCGGCGTCCGGGCTCCCGGGGGCGGACCGCGCGGCCGGGCTCTACCGGTTGTTCGTCACGGCGGAACTCGACACGGCCCGGGACTGCTTCCTCGCCGCCTGCGCGGCGGACCCCCGCGACGAGACCGCCCTCCTCGGGCTCCTGGTCGCGTACGTACGTGACGGTCAGGCCGCCGGAATCCCGGAGTGGGCGTTCACCGCCGCCCGTGAAGCCGCGCCCAACGTCGCCGCGACGGCCGAACTCGGCCTCGTGCTGGCCTGGTTCGACTCCGACACCGACACACCTCCCCCGGCCGCCGGACGGCTGGTCGCAGTCGACCTGACCCACGAGGCAGGTCCTTGGCTCCCCTACGTCCTCGGTCGCCTGCACCTGCTGGACGGTGACGCCGCGCGGGCCCGCGACCTCCTCGTCCCCCTGGCGTCGGACGGCTCCTCCCTCCCGCAGTGGCGTTACCACGCCGCTTGGTCGCAGCTGCTGTCCGGCGACCGCGCCGGACTCTGGACGCTCACCGGCACGATGGCCCAGGGCCCCGACGACTGGGCGCTCGCCTGCCTTCTGCTGGACACCGAACCGGACGCGGTGCCCAGCACCAACGCGGCACACGCGGCAGCGACCGCCCCGCCCGGCTACGAGCGGATCGCCCGGGTCCGCCGCGACCTGGCCGCGGGGAGCCGGCCGCCCACCGCCCCGGGCCGGACTGCGCCCGGGCTGCCCGCGGAAGGCGGTGGCAGCCCGGAGCGTCTGGAGGCGTTGCGTACGGCCCTGGGCGAGGCATACGGCCGGACGGCGGGGGCGGCGGACATGGCGGTGCTGTTGCGGGAGCCGCTGTACCGGCGGCTGCCGCGGGCCGACCGGCTGTTGTGGTCGGGGCTGGTGGCCCTGCGCGAGGAGCCGGAGGAGGGGCGGCGGCTGCTCGGGGCGGCCCTCGCGCTCGGGCACGAGCGGGCGGCGCTGGTACTGGCGGCGCACCACCTGGAGGAGCGTCGTCCGGCCAGGGCGCACCGGCTGCTCACCGGGCGGAGCGGCCCGAAGGCGGAGTTGCTGAGGGTGTGGGCCGAGGCGGCCGGGGGCGGGGCGGACGAGGCAATTGCGGACCGGCTCCAACAGTTGACGAACAGTCAGTTACCGCAGGTGCCGTACGTACTCGGCGCGGTCTGGCTGCACCAACTGGCCGGGGAGGGCACGACCCTGGACCCCGAAGACGCCCCGTACCACGCGCGGCGGGCGGCGAGGGATCTCGGCAGAGCCGTCGCCGCCGGGCCGGACGTCCTCCCCCCGGACGCCACTGAACTGCTGCGGGCCGCCAGGACAGTCGCCCACGGGACCACCCCCGGACCGGCCGACGGGCGGGCCGGGCCGTCGCCCTCCGTACCGCAACACCCCTGGGTGGAATGGATCCTGGGCCTGGCACTGCTGACCGAGGACCCGGAAGCCGCCGGCCTGGGGCTGTGCGGGCGGCTGATCGCCCTCGTCGAGGAGGCCGACGAGCCGCCCCCGCAGGCTGTGACCGTGCTGGCCGCCGCGCTCACCCGTGCGGGCATGCTCAGCAAGGACGCCGGCCGCCGGAACGCCCTCGCCGTGCTGGTACGAGATCTGGCGGACCGGCACGCCTCGCCGGAAGTGCACGCGCTGGTCGGCCAGGTCACGGCCGCCGCAATGGCACTGCCGGCAGCCGGACGCCCACCGGTCCGGGCAGCGCAACCGTCCGGTGCCGTGCAGCCGGTGCTGGCGCTGTCCTCCGCCGCGGGTGACCTCTCACGGGGCGACCGGGCTGCCGCAGCAAGGCAGTTGCGGGCCGCGCCGGCGGACGACGCCGTGTGCGCCCTGCTCGCCGACATTCTGGACGGCCGCGCGCCCGCAGCGCCCCCGCCCGACGGTTCCGGGGAGCAGGCCGCCCTGCTCCGTGTCATCCATGCGGCGGGGTTCGTCGAGAGCGATCCGATTCGGTGCCTGGGGCTGCTCTCCGAAGCCGCGGTCGACTGCGATCTGGCCGCCGTCACCGACATCAACAGGCTGCTGCCCGCTCTTCTGTCGCGCGCAAGCGGCAAGCCCGGCAACAGCGGCAAGTCAAACAACTCCTTCGGTGCCAAACGCCGTTCTGGCCAGGGCCACCCGCTGGCCGACCTCGTCAAGCGGCTGATCGACAACGGCGCGTCCGGATTCGACCCGGTGATCCTGGCGGGCTGCGCGACCGCCATCGGGGAGTACGAGCTGGCGGAGGAGCAGTGGATGCTCGCGTACTACGAGGCGGACCAGCAGGAGCGCGACTCCGGCACCGTCCTCGCGCCGTACGCCCGGCTGCTCTGCTACAAGGCCGTGGCCGCCCGCAACGCGGAGGACCCACTGCGGGGCGCGAAGCTCCTGCGCCAAGCGGCCGACCTGCAACCGGCGGCGGGGCCCGCGCTGAAACGCGTCCCGTCCCGCAGGGGAGCCGAGTCGCTCGCGCGCGGCCTGGAACTCGACGTCCATGTAGGCCGCCTGCTGGGCAACCTCTTCCCCGACGCCGAGCAGGAGCAGGTGCCTTGGGAGCGGCCCGGCCGTTACGCGGCCCTGGAGGCAGCCCTCGAGGCCGACGCCAAGCTGCTGGGCGCCGTGAGGTCGGGCGGGCGCAAAGGGATCCGGCGGAGCTGGGCCAACTCCCTCAAGACTCGGGAGTACGACGTCCGCCTCCACCACACAATGGCCCTGCTGTACCGGGGCATGGCGCTCAGCGAGTCCGCGTCCGCCGCGCAGGCGGGCGGACACCTCGCCCGTGCCACCGTTCTGTGGACCCTTCTGCTGGCCTCGGAGGGATTCTGGGAGCAGCACGGCGAGACGCCCGCCGGGCCCGCGGCGGAGACGCGGCTGCGCGGCACCGTGTGCCAGGAACTGCTCGGCTTGCATCGCAAGCTCGGTGCCGAGGCACTCCGGAGAGGGGACCAGGACACCGCCCGGCTGCACCTGCAGGTGCTGGAGGCCGCCCGTAAGGGGGAGTCCGCCGTCCACGACCTCCTGCGGGACTTCGGCATCCCGTGGTCCGTGGCGGTCGACTCGCGGCTCTGGGCCGAGATATCCACTCTGGCCGGTTCGGTCACCGACGCGTGGTGCGCCGAGGTCATCAAGACCGCCGAGAAGGCGGTCAAGGACCCGGCCGCCATCGCGGGACTGTCCGAGGGGATCGACAAGGACTACGAGACCGGCATCCGCAGTCTGGAACCACTGATCGGCCTCGGTGTTCCACTGCCCCGCCTGCTGCAGACCGGACTCGACTGGTACAACGGGCTGCAGACCTGCCTTTACCAAATGCGCGACACCGAGGAAATGCGGAAGGTGGTCGGAAGAGCGCGCAAGTTCGCCGACGCGCTCGCCCCGCTCTGCACTCCGGGCAAGGGGCATCTCCCGGCCAACAGTGCGCTCGGCGTGCATTTCGTGGACCGCGGACTGTACGTCGCGCAGGACAGCCGCACTGCCGTCGTGGCGTACGAGACGGCGCTGAAGTGGGACCCCGGCAACGCCAGTGCCCCCCAACTGCTCGCCCGCACGAGGTTCGAGGACGCCCTGACGTCAGTCAAACGGCACCTCGACGCGGGGCGCTATCGGGACGCGTTGGCCGCGGCGAAGGGGGCGTACGAATCTGCCGACAACGACGAGAACCGTTCGGTGGCCCTGGTCTACCAGGGCCTGAGTCACTTCGGTTCCGGAGATCGGTCCGAAGCCCTCGCGTGTGCGACACGGGCCATGAGACTCGACCCTTCCTCCGACGCGGCCCGCACGCTCTACGACCGCTACCGCACCTGACCGAGAAGGAGACCTATGAAGCCCAATCCCTTCCATGTCCTCGGACTTCCCGTGTCGGCGAGCGACGAGGAGGTGGCAGAGCGCTTTCGGGAGCTCGCCGTGACCGGGGCGCAGGACGCGGGTGCGCTCGCCGAGTGGGCCAAGGACGAGTTGATGGGCCTGCCGGAGACCCGGGAGCTGCACGTACTGCTGGAGGCGCCGGGCGCGGACTACCGCGGCGAGCGGTGGGAGGACTTCGCCAGGCAGTACGGGCGCCCTCCCGTCGCGTTCGACGCGTTGTCCGGCCGGGCGGAGGCGCCACGGGCGACAGACTTCGACCTCACCGCAGTCGCCCGGCGGCTGCTGGACGGGATGCTGACCCCTCCTACCGTCGACATCCGCCCCGCCCTGGACAACACCCCGGTGCCGCTGCGCCTGGAGCGGCCGCCGCTGGAGGTGCGTGATGTCCTCTTCGGCTGATTCCACCTCCACCGACTCGACTGCCGCCGACTCCCCTTCCGTCGACGCCGGAGCACACCCGCCAGGGACCGTGTCCGACTGGGACGGGTTCGAGGAGCGCCCGTTGCCGGAAGGCCTCGGCGGGCCGGAGCAGCCGGACCCCGTCAGCCCGGGCCGTGAGATGGCCGCGCTGCTCCAGCGGTACTGGTCCGACCTGCAGAGCGAGAGCAACAGGGTGCAGAAGGAGTCGGCGGCGGCGCGCAAGACCCTCACCGAACTGGCTGTCCACGTAGCGCGGTTGGACGGTCTGCTGCGCGAGGCGGCCGGTCCGCTGGAGGCGGCGGGTGTCAAGGCACTGGGCCGCCGTCTGCACGTGGCCAGAAAACAGGTGCTCGAACCGCTGCACGCGATGGACATCACCACGCAGGACCCCACCGGCAAACCCTACGAGTCGGTCGCGGACGTCGTCGACATCGCCGGATGGCGTTACGGGCCCGAGTTCACCGCCGAAGTGGTGGCGGAGACCGTCGAGCCGATCGTGCTCGACCGCGGCACGGTCGTACGGCTGGGACAAGTGATCATGGGCGCCCCGCTGAGCGCCGGAACGGAGAACGACGCATGACGCAGTACGTGAGCAAGGCCGTCGGGATCGACTTGGGGACCACCAACAGCGCGGTGGCGGTGATGAACCCGACCGACACCGACATCGTGATCCACAAGGGCGGAATGAACGCCCGCACGACGCCGAGCTGCGTGTGGCGCAACCCGAACAACGGCGAACTGGTCGTCGGGCGGAAGGCGTTCGCGCGAGTGGGCAGCGAGCCGGAGCCGATCACCTCCGTCAAACGCCTCATGGGATCCCGCAGGACGGTGACCCTGGCGGGCGAGCAGCGTACCCCCGTGGAGATCTCGGCCGAGATCCTGCGGGAGATGAAGCGGCAGATCGAGCAGGACGTGGCGGAGTTCGACACCCCGGACGTGCGCTGGGTGGTCGACCGCGCCGTCGTCACCGTACCCGCGTACTTCGACCAGCCGCAGATCGACGCCACCCGCAAGGCGGCGGAGGCTGCCGGTCTGCGGGTGGTGGACCTGCTGCACGAGCCGACGGCCGCCGCGAGCTACTACTGCTGGCGGACCGGCACCCGGGACGGCACCTTCCTGGTCTACGACCTCGGCGGCGGCACCTTCGACGTGAGCGTGGTGCGCTGCAAGGCGGCCGACTTCAGGGTGCTCGGCATCAGCGGCAACACCATGCTCGGCGGGGACGACATCGACACCGCGCTCGCCCGCCACCTCCAGCAGCTGATCCAGGACGACGACTGGGCGATGGACCTGGACCTGGAGAACGACGCGGAGGACCGGCTGCGCTTCCGGCGCCTGAAGTCCCTCGCGGAGTCCGTGAAGAAGGGGTTGTCGAACAGTACCGAATTCATGCTCCGCGACTCCGGAGGGCTGACGGACAAGGACGGGCAGCGGGTCGTCATCGACACCGTGATGGAGCGCGCCCAGCTGGAGAAGATCGCCCGGCCTCTGCTGGAGCGCACCTTCCAGTACTGCGACGAGGCGCTCGACCAGGCGACCAAGGAGGCCGGGGTCACCCTGGCCGACGTGGACCAGATCATCCTGGCCGGCGGCTCCACCCACCTGCCGCTGGTCCGGGAGATGGTGCGGAGCCGGCTCTGCTCGCCCGCCCCCGGGTCTGCCGCCCCCGACTCGCCGCGGGCCAAGTGCACCGAGCCGTTGTACGAGCAGGTGGACACGGTCGTCGCGCTGGGCGCCGCCGTGCGTGCCTCGGCGGTGGGCGGCCTGGACATCCTGAACGAGGAGCGGACGGTCCGGGTGGGCTTCCGCGGCACCGTGGTCACGGCCGCGGACCGTACGGTGGTCGGCGGAACGGTCGAGGCGCTCGACCCCGATCTCGATCTCAGCGGCGGCTCGGTGCGGCTCAGCACCGAGGAGTACGAGGACGAGGCGCTGCTCAAGCCGGGCGGCAGCTTCGCGTTCACCCGCATTCCCGTACAACCGAACGCGCAGAGCCTGCTCACCATCGAAGTGCTCGACGCCGACGGGGAGTTGCTGGCGACCGTCGGACGCGCGGTCGTCCACGACCGTGACGCCGGGGCCAAGCCGGTGGGCAACCCGGTCAGCGCGGCCATCAATGCCAAACCGATCCTGCTGGAGGTATCCCGCGAGGGGCGTACGGAGCGCGAGGAACTGATCCCCGCGCTGCGGTCGCTGCCGTTCAAGGAGCGCTACAACTTCAGCCACCCCGGTGACACCGACACGGTGGACTTCCGGCTGTACCAGCAGGCCCGCCAGATCCAGGTCATCACCGTGCCGGTGCCGTCCTCCACCCCCAGGGGCACGGTCATCGACCTCGACGTGGAGATGGACGTGCACTCGCTCATCACCGTGCGCGGCTCCATCGGCGACCACCCCTTCGAGGCACTCGTCGAGGTGCCGCCGGAGGCCGAGCTGCCCGGTGAGGAGAAGGTGGCCGAGCTGAAGCGCACCTTCGAGCAGGGCGTCGAGTTCCTGCCGGCGGGCGAACGGAACGTGAAGAAGGCCAAGATGGAGATGGCGCAGGAAGCCTTCACCCAGGCCCTCGCCCGCGGCGAGAAAGCGGTCGCGGGTCACGAGTTCGAGGAGATGCAGGCGATCGCCGACTCCGTCGGCAAGCCCCAGGACGGGGCTCTGCAGCCGCCCAGGTCGGACTTCGAGAAGCTCGTCAAGGACTGCGGCCAGCTCAATCGGTACGTGGCCACGATCAGCGCCAAGACCGAAATCCCGCACGACGAACGGGAGATCGCCGCGGCCGTCGAAGTCCAGAGGGAGCAGGGGGAGCGGGCCCTCGGCGCCGGTGACCAGCGATCGTACTCGGAGGTCATCACCCAGCTGCAGCACGTCGTCGACCACCTCCGGACGGTGGCGTACCGGCACCAGCAGGAGAACGATCCGGTCGCCCCGACCGAGGTGGCCGCGTCCCGGCTGCAGAGCGCCCTGGAGATGCTCGGCGAGGTACGCAGGCTGGTCCAGGCCTCCCGCACCGCCACGGCCCAGCACCGGCAGGACGTGGAGGACATCGGGCAGCGGCTCGCCGGCCTGCAGGCCCTCATCGCCCAGGACCCGAACCGGGTCCAGCAGGAGGCGGCGCAGGAACGCCAGCGCCTGATCCAGGTGAAGAGCATCATCGGGGGTCCGTCCGACGAAGGGCGCGGCCCCGGCATCCCCGAGGCCATCGACCGGGGGCCGAGGCGATGAGCGTCCGCTGCCCGGTGCTCCTGTGCCGCGAGGAGAACGCGTACGGGGCGGAGGTCTGCGCGGGCTGCCGTACGCCGCTGTCCGGCTACACGCGGATGCACCTCTATCCCGCGTACCTGTTCAACCAGGGGCTCGCCGCGGCACGCGAGGGCCGCCTCGCGGCGGCACGGGACTGTTTCGCCGCGGTGGTGCACTGGTGCCCCGGCGACACCGAGGCGCGCAATGCGCTGGCCCTGGCCGGTCTCCGGCTCGGGGACCGCTCCGAGGCACACCGGCAGTGGACAGAAGTGCTGGACCGCAGACCGGGCGACCCGAAGGCGACTTGGGGGGTCGCACAGCTCGCGGAGCCAGGGGAGCCCGGGGAGCCCGCCGAACCGAGTGGGATCAGCGGGCCCGACGAAGTCAGCGAGCCCGGCTCACGGCCTGGATGAGCAGTTCGGGGTCCACCCCGAACTTCCGCAACAGCTCACGCCCCGACGACTCCTCGTCCTCGAGCAGGGCGAGGAGGATGGCGGCCTCGCCGACGCGACCGGCGGATGTGCGCCCGGCGGCGCTGTGCCGACGAGCCTGGTCCAGTACGTCGTGGACACGGGGGGACAGGTCACGGCGCCGGGGGGTGAGCATCCCGGAAAGCTGCCGGAAGGCTCGCTCCCCGGCCGTCCCCTGTTCGTGCATGCCGCGGCGCAGCACTTCGCTGCCCATCGCGCCGAAGGCGAGCAGGAGCGTGTAGGTCCCGATCACCTCGCCGCGGGTGTCGGCCAGCAGGTTCGCGAGCCGCACTATGCCCACCGCGCTGCGGCTCAAGTCGTCCATCGGCAGCCGCTCGTCGCCGTTCAGCGCCGCCGTGTCCGGGGCCGGGACCTCCTGGCCCGAGGTGCCCGTCCCGCTATCCGGCAGCAGCCGGGCCAGCGGGACCCCGCACAGTTCCAGCAGCCGGGCGGCGACGCCGCCGCCCACGGCGACGAAGGCCGCAGTGATGTCGGCCGTGCTGACCATGTTCCTGCCGTCCGCGGCGGCGCGGGTGGCCGCGTCCGCGAACACGCGGTTGACGGTGTCGGACAGGAGGCTGCCGTGTGCCGTACCAGTGCCGGAAGCGCCGCCGTCCATACCGGAGCCGCCGTCCGTGCTGGAGCTGCCGTCCGTGCTGGAGCTGCCGTCCGTGCTGGAGCTGCCGTCCGTGCTGGAGCTGCGGCTGAGAACCTGGTGGATCACCTGGTCGAGAGCTTCCATGACGTCCGCCCCGATGCTCTCCTCGATCCGCTGCCGTATGTCCGCCTCGCCGAGCAGCCCTTGCAGCAGATCGACCGAGGAGACCCCGGCCCGGTCGGCGGCAGATGCGCGCACCCGCCGCATCAGCTTCTGGGCGTCGGGGTCGAGAGCGGTCGTCAGATCGTCGTCGGGCGGTTCAGGCGGCTGCGGGTTGCCTGCTGTCACGTTCTTGGTGATGCCCGCGGCGGGGTCGCCGTACAGGATGAAGGACGCCCAGGCGGCGTCCGGCCGTTCACGGAGCGCGACGCGGGCCGCTCGGACCGCGGCACCGGCCGGCTTGCCTGCGAGCAGCTGTCCGTAGAACTCGGCGGCGAACTGCCAGGCGCCCTCGTCGGCCACATCGGTGCGGGTACCGACGACGGTCTTTGCGCCCAGCACCATGAAGGACATGCACATGTTGGCCACTTCGCCCTCACCGGCGGAAGCGCAGCCGTTGATGAAGACCACCGGCGGCGCGCCACGCGACGAGAGCGTCTGCAGGACGACCTCACCGAGCAGTTGACGGTCGCGCATCATCAGTCCGGTCGTGCCGAAGCCGGTCGCCACGTGGCCGCAGAAGTGGAAGAGATCGTACGGCGTCTCCTCCGAGGCCAGTTCTGTGACGACGTCGAGCAGGGTGGCCTCCTGCCCCAGCAGTACCTTGCACTCGATACCACGGCCGCCCAGCCACCCCGCGACCTTGGCAACCTCCTCACGGGCGGAGGCAAGGTCGCCGAGGGTGTCGCCCACAATGAGCGCGCGGCCGACCCCGCTGATGCTGCGCCCACCGACGACGGGGCGCTTGCCCATCAACCGGCGCCCGAGGTCATGTGTGAGGCCGAGGAAGTCCGCACCGTCGTGCAGCAGTTCCCACGGGACCTCCTGCTCGTTCGTACGCACCAGGATGGGGCCGACCGACGCGCGCAGCCGGGTCACCAGCTCGGCCACATTGCCCTGTACACGAGGGAACAGATGCTCGTAGAGCAGCTTGCCCCACTTGGTCAGCTCCTTGACCAGGCCGGGCTCCGGGTCCGACTCCCCAGCAGCTGCTTTCGTCAGAGCCTCGTCGATCCGGGCGCGGCAGCCCTTCACCAGTCCCGGGTCGACCTCGACCGTGTACTCCATTTCGAGCGGAGGACTGTCGCCGACGGTACTGCCGACCCGCAGGTCGTATTCATAGCGAACGGTCATGCCTTGTGCGGTGACCCGGACGTTCAGCGTGGCCGGCTCACTCATGACGGTTCGCTCATGAGGGGCTGTGCCGCCGGATGAACGCCTCGACCAGCCGCTCCTCGGCGGCGGTGGAGGGCTGAATGATCTCCACCTGGTCGTCTCCCATGATCACCGTGATCGAAGTGACGCCGCCGTTCCTCTCTGCCCCGCCCGACCCGTTCCCCGAAGGGGTGTTGCGCTCCCCGGTCAGCCAGCCCCGGATCGTGTCGATGATCAGGACCAGGGTTCCGGCCGAGGTCACCACGAGGGTGGCCACCTCGACGACACCGCCCGAGCGCCGATCGGGCGCGGGCCGTGCGGCGTAGACAGGTACGACCCCTTCGGCCCCGTTCTCGAACAGCTTCCGGCCCAGAGCGGCACTCGCATCCGCTCGTACATCCCCGTTGAGGACCAGTTCGCAAGCGAACCTTCCGTCGGGCTTCCGCTCCACCACGTAGGACCTCCGTCTTCTGCCCATAACCCTATGACGCACCGTCGCTGTACGGGAGTTCTTCGGCCACATGCGCGGAGGCGGTACGGCGCACGGCCTGGAGCAGCTTGGCGATGCAGGACATCGGTCGCCGAGTGCACGAAGCCCGCCGCGAGTTGGCAGCCGATGGCATCACTCTTCTCTCCGGAGAGGATGCACGTCGTACAGACATCGCGCGCAGTCCTGCACTCCCGTACCGAACCCGGGCGAGTACGTCACCAGCGGTCGTACGGGGCCGGCGGCGGTGCAGGGCCGCCGGTCGGGCCGGCGTCGACATCCCGGTCCGGCGTCCGGAGGAGGCCGTCTGCGCACAGTGCGGGGGCGAGGCCTTCCCCGAGTCGGCGTTCAGCGGTTTCGAAGGACAGCCCGCCGCGAGACCAGCGCCTCGCCGTCATCCCAGCGCGTGACCGTCGCGATGTTCTCCCTCCGCGTGCTCGCTCACTTCTGGCCGAGCTTGATGTGCTCGGTCAGGTTGCCGACCTCGCTGCCGAGTTTCCGCACGGGGTCGGCGAACGAGACCAGGGCGGACTCGATGTCGACCGCTGCGGCCGTGTGATGCTCCATGACGGCTGCGTGCTCCAGCCGTGCCCACACGGCGGCTTCGGTTACCAGCGCGTCGCGCTGAGGACTGGCAACCGGGTGCTGGGATGCCTGGGTAAGCAGTTCGCGGGCCTTCTGGCCAGGAGTATTGACGTTCACGGACCGAATCTTTACAGCGGAGACGGGGCGACGGGCGGTTTCGGCTCCGGGACACCCGGACCGGGCGCGGCACGCAGACGAGATCGCCGGAGCGGTAACGATCCTGCGATCTCCCTCGCCCGGCCGGGGCGCGTCCCAGCTGGCTACGGCGCGGCGGGGATGCCCGGGCGGACGATCTCGGCACAGTGCCGCTCAGCCGCCGGTTCGCAGCGCGTGGAGCAGCATCGGCAGCGAGGAGTTGCAACTCAGGCTGCCCGTACGCCCAGCCGTGGGTGCCCGATCCGTAGAAGTGGGTGGTCACGTGCTTCGCACCCTTGCGTTCGAGCTCGAACGCAAGGGACTGGTTCTGCCTGTTGAGCCGCCTCGAGCGCACTCTTCCACCCGGCGGGTCGAAGGGGCCCGTGGTGCCGTCACCGTACGACAGGTCGACGGGGATCGCGACAGGACTCGGTCCCGCCCGGCTCCCCTCCTACGGCCCGCGCGCTTCCGTCGACCACAGCCCGTGACCGGTCGACTCGTCGCCGATGCTCATGTGAACCACTGCGACAGGGCTCGGCCGCCCGCTCGGAGGTAATACTGATCGTGACAGTCGCCTCGCCGCGAACCGGCTCCAGAGGCGGGCCGGGCCGGTGGGGACGTACCTTTGTCGATGTCTCCGAGGGGAGCCGTTCATGACTACGGCGAAAGACCTGTTCATCATCGCCATGGACCCGACGCCGGAGCACGCCGTGGGACAGGGTGACCTGTCGCTCGCACTCGCGGGAGCCGAGCTGATCGATCTCCTCGGCGCGGGGGCCGTCACCGTGGACGGGGACCGCATCGTGCCGGGCGGGCCGCCGATATCGGACGACCGGCTCCTCAGCGAGGCTGCGGCACGGGTCACCCGGCAACCGCCCTACGAGCGGATCGAGGACTGGCTGTGGCGCCGGGGGCGAGACCTCTCGGCCGCGTACCAGGCCGTCCTGGAGGAGGACGGCGAGCTGACGCGGAAGCGAAGCGGCCGGTTGCCCTTCGGCTCGGAACACGTGGAACCGGTCGACACGCCCAGCCGCCGCCGGGCAGCCGACCGCTGGGAGAAGAAGGAACCCGTCCTGGCCGCCCTCGCCTCCGTGGTGGGCATCGACGGCGGACGATCCGACGACGAGCCCGGCCTCGGCGACGAGGCGGTGACGACCGTGGTGGCCGCCGTACACGACGCGGTGATGGAGCTGGAGGCCGTACGCCAGAGGCGGGCCATCGAGAACGCGGCCTTCGCCAACCTCTGGCGCGGACCGTGAGTCAGGTCCGCTGGCGAGGCCGACGGCAGGGGTGAGGGATCGCCCGGCCGTCGGGCGGCGCCCATGGCGCGTCCATGCACCGGCTCCGGTCGGGGTCCCGCCAACACCCGCTCCCGCCTCGGCCACAGACACCGCCCGAACAGCCGGAGCAGCCCCCGATCGGATCGCCTGCGCGCTCCCTCGGGCGAGCACCGTGAAGATCTGCAACCATGTGCTCGACATCGCGCCCGCCGCCGGAACGCAGCGGCAGCACTCCGGTACGGCGGGCCGGACGGAGAGCTGCCAGATCGGCGTCTTACCCGCCTATGCGTCCGACAAGGGACGCGCCGGCCCCGCTCTCGTCGACGGGGACTCGATCGCCTCCCTCACTCTGGAACGCAGGACGGGCGAGGATGGCGCGGAACCCTGCTTCCGGCTCGGCGCCGTCGGCAACGGACCGTGCGGCCACGCGCTCGCGGAGCGGCTGTGTGTCCAGATCCCGGCGTGGGGGCGGCGGCCGAACCGCGGCACCGGTGATCAGCCGTACCCCGCGGGCACTCCGGACTACGAACTCACCGACGGCTACGTCGTTGAGAGGCGGTCCGCCCGCATGGTGATCTCCTACTGACCCGGGTCCTCAGGTCACCCTGAAGCCCCTGCTCCAGGCAGGGGCGGACTGCCTGCGCACGCAACAGACGAAACCGCCCGTGCGCACTTCGGAGGTGCGCACAAGCGGTTACCGCCTGCGGGGCACTCCACGCCCCGGCGAGCGGGCCGTGGTCACAGACCCCGAGGGCCGTCACCCGCCGCCGTGGACTCGGCCAGCTTCTGGAACTCGCCCAGGTCGTAGTTGGCCAGTGCCGAGTCGAGGTTGGTCAGGGCACCCAGGTGCTCCACGAATCCGCTGGGTTCGTACTCGATCTGCAGGGCGACCCGGCTGGAGGTGTCGTCGAGCCGGTGGAAGGTGACCACGCCTGCGTGATGCACACCCTCGATCGTCTTCCAGGCGATCCGGTCCTGCGGGACGACCTCGGTGAGCTCCGCGACGAAGCTCTTGTCGGCGCCCGGCAGGGACAACTGCCAGGAGAATCGGCGCTCGTCCATCGGATCGACCCGTCGCACATGGCTCAGAAACTTCGGCCACTGCGTCACATCGCTCCACAGAGCCCAGGTGACGCTGACCGGCGCCTTGATGTCGACGGTTTCGACGAGGGAGGAGGACATGAGGAAACAACCCCTTCTTTCGCTCGGTTACGCCTTGCGCTGCCGCCTACCCGATAGTCGGCAGCACACGCATGCCCCTCCGCCCCTCGATCGCACCGGCCGACGCCCGGCCGCACTCACAGTCGGGAGACCCCGGTGACGGATGGTGCGCACCATCGAGGGCGCGGCCGCCTGGCGTCCCGTGCTCGCACAACCGCCACCATGCAGGGAGGGAGTCGACAACGCGGGTGGCGCTGCCTTTGAGCGCCCGAACGTGCGACCCGTCCGCCGCGAACCGGCCTTCGCAGTCTCCACCCGAGGGCGACACCCGCCCGCCACCGGGATGGGTCCATACCTGCGGCAGTGTCGGCCCCGCCGTCCTCACAGATGTGTCCGCTCGGGCGTGATCAGATGCGCACTGCGGCCTGGAAGCTGCCGATGGTGTTCATCGATTCGTAGCGGACGTAAGCGCCTGGGTACGGGGCGTGCAGCACGGTGTTGTTGCCTGCGTAGAGGCCCACGTGCGTGGTGTTGCTGAAGAAGACCAGGTCGCCCGGCTTCAACTGGCTGCGCGCGATGCGGGTGCCCTCGTTTATCTGGGTGTATGTGGTGCGGGTGATCTGGGCACCGGCCTGGGCGTAGGCCCACTGGGTCAGGCCTGAGCAGTCGAAGGAGTCGGGGCCCGTGGCAGTGCGGACATACGGCTTGCCCACCCGCGTGTCGGCGGCCTGGAGGGCGGCGGCGCCGAGTGCGGATGCGGGGACCTCGTGGCCGAGGTCGACCCGGTCGCCGGCGGCACGGCTGACGCGCTGCTCGTCCTCGGACATCTTTGCGCGCTCGGCGGCTGTGAGTGTGTTGAGCAGTTTCTGGGCGTCGGCGAGCTTGCCCTGGAACTTCTTCTTGCTCTTGCCGAGCGTCTCGCGGACATCAGCGAGATCGTTGAGCTTGCCCTGCGCCTCCTTGCGCTGCTGCGCGAGGGTGCGCTGCTTCGCCTGGACCTTCTGCAGCGACTCGGCCTGCTTGGCCGTCAGCTGATCGAGCGCGGAGGCCTGATCGAGGAATCTGTCCGGGTCCGAGGAGAGCAGCAGCTGGACCGAGGGGTCGAGACCACCGGAGCGGTACTGCGCGGTGGCGAGCGAACCGAGCTCCCGACGCAGGGTGTTGAGCTCGTCCTGCCCGCGGGCGACCTTGTCCTGGAGCGCCTCGGCCTGCTTCTTGAGCTTGTCCTGCTGCTCTTTGGCCCCGTTGTACTTCTCGGTGGCGGCCTCGGCCTCGTGGTAGAGCTTGTCGACCTTGGCCTTGACCTCGCTCTTGGTCGGCTTGGGGTCGGCGTGTGCGGCCTGGGAGGTCAAGGCCACTGCTGCTGCTGCGGTCGCGGTGAGCACGGTCACGCGGGTGCGGCTCGGCTGCTTGGGACGACGGTGGGACGCCATGAAGGCGAGCTCCTTCTTCCTCGAGCCGCCTACCGGGCTGTGGGGACTGGATCCCCGGCTCCGTGCACGTCACGGACTCGGCGGTTCCTTCGCTGCCACCCCGGATGGGTGATCAATCGTGCGAAGGTTCGAGGCCTGACTCTAGTAACCGTCTCGTGATCTACGCAATCTTCACAGGAAAGACGCCGACACCGAGCTCGTGATCGCAGCGACCCGCCCGGTGCCTGACACCACCGTGGACGCCAAGGCATGGCGGGACTCTGTACTGGCGACGATCTGGGAAGACGTGACATTGTTCGGTGACGGCGCCCAAGTCCGTGTCCTATGCGGTGAGTCGGGCGAGAGGCTTGTAGCAGCAGAGGACTGCGGCGAGTCCGAGAAAGGCCAGGCAGTTGCGGGGGTGGCGTTCGTGTCGATGGTTGATTCTGCGGTAGCCGGTCAGCCAGGACATCGTGCGTTCGATGACCCGTCGGCGGCATCTCAACCGTCCAGTGGACTCGACTCCTTCGCGGGCAATACGCACCCCGATGTGCTTGCCCCAAAGCCATTTCTCAGGTGGGGGACGTCGTATGCCTTGTCTGCGTGGAGGCGTTGGGGCTTGAAGCGGCGACCTCGGTAAAGGTCGTGTCTCGTTCGGTGGCCCCGGATCACGGGCTTCAGCACTTGGCTGTCGTGGGTGTTCGCTGGAAACTTCCTGATAGGCGGCCCTTCGTCCCGAGACTCCGATCTCACGGGATCGACGCCTCCATCGCCTGAGCCCTGGCTTCCACGGGAACGACCATGATGCGGCCGTCTGCCAACTCGTACACGCACCCGAGGTCACCCGAGCGCACAGCCCGGCGGGCACAAACCTGTCGCGGGTGCCATGTTTCCGACGTGCACCAGCGGTAACCGGGAGGGTGGGCGGCGCCTCGTCCCCGTGCCGTCAGACCCGTGCACTTCTGGGCCGACCCCCGAAGAGAACGAGGAGGAGAACGCCATGCCGGCAGGATCCAGCCCCAAGCGTGAGCGCCAGTACGAGCACGTCAAGGAGAGCGCCGAGAAGCGCGGCACGTCCGAAAAGCGCGCGAAGGAGATCGCCGCCCGCACCGTCAACAAGGAGCGTGCCCGCTCGGGGGAGGCGAAGACGGCGAGCAAGACGTCGACACGCGACCCGAAGTCGGCCTCGCAGCGTGGCGGTGAGCGCTCGCACAAGGGTGCGCAGGGCCGTACCAAGGACCAGCTGTACGAAGAGGCCAAGAAGAAGAACATCGAGGGCCGCTCGACCATGAACAAGGAACAGCTCCTCAAGGCCGTCGGCCGCTGAGCTGCCGCAGTACGGCGCCCGCAGGCCGTTTCCGTCCTTGCGGGCGGGCCGGGGGCGCCTTCCTGCGTGTTCGTCCCGCACATGCGAGGCGATCTTCGGCTCGAAAGCTCGGCAACCAGGCCGGAGAACCACTCAGAGTGCGCGCAGGGCGGGCAGGAGCTTCTCCTTCGCCCAGCGGATGAAGGGCTGCTGGTGCGCACCGCCGATCTGGACGAGTGCGACCTCGGTGAACCCTGCCTCGGTACAGGTGCGCACCGCTGCGACGAACTCCTCGACGTCGTCGCCGCACGGGACGGACTGCGCGACGTCCTCGGGCCGGACGTACTGAGTGGCTTGGTCGAAGGCGGCCGGGCCCGGTAGTTCGGAATTCATCTTCCACCCGCCGACCGACCAGCGGAACTGATCGTGCGCCCGCTCGACCGCCGCGTCCCGGTCGGGGTCGTAGCAGACCGGAAGCTGACCGACCCGTGGCTTTCCGGCACCGCCGTGCCGGTCGAAGCCCCTCAGCAGTTCCGGCTTGGGCTCCGCGGCGACGACAAGATCCGCCAGGCGGCCGCGATTGCGCACGACCGCCCGTAGGAGACGAGTTTCCGATCTTGCGCTGCCGAAACGCACGTTCAGATCAATGGCCCAGTGACCAGGTAACCGGTCCGTCGACGGAACAGACGAGTCCTCGGGCGGACCGGGCCGAGCCGTGTCATCGACCGGAGACGGAGAAGAGGGCACCCTCGGCGTCACAGATCACGAACGTGGTCTTCGAGGAATCACCGGGCGAAGGTACGGATGTCGCTTCGCCGCCGTGAGCAACGGCGGCGGCCGCGGTCTGCTCACTGTCCGGTACGAAGAAGTCCACGATCCACCGTGTCCGGGCCCTGGGGTCCGGATCGGCATCGGTGGCTCCGCCTCGCAGAGTGGCCACGGTGCGCCCACCGACCTTGATGAGCACGTGGTCCTGTGCGTAGTCGACGGTACAGCTGCCGGACGGTCCGGCCGCCCAGTCGAAGACCTCTGCGTAGAAGATGGCCGCCTCGAAGGCGTGGCGGGTCTGCAGGTCCAACCGAGCCGGCGCCCCCTCCCCCGCCGACCAGGCCGGAGTCGATCCCTCCCAGAAGCCGAACGTGGCCCCCTCCCGGTCGGCTGCGACCCCCGCGCGCCCGTCGCCCAACGGAATCGGGCCCACTGCGAGTGTGGCGCCGCGTTCCCTGACTCTGTCCGCTGTCCCGTCAGCACTGCTCACGGCGAAGTACGGAATCCAGACGGCAGAAGGGCCGTCGCCGCCCGGGCAACGCCCGATTCCGGCGACCGGTCTGCCGTGCGCGAGTGCGACCGAGAAGTCATTGCCGAGGCTGCTGGGGTGAAATTCCCAGTGCATGACCGCGGCGTAGAAGTCTTGAGCAGCGTGCAGATCCCGTGCCGCCAAATTCACCCAGCAGGGCGCCCCGCATACCGGCGTGATCCTCTCGAGGGCCGACATCCGACGCTCCTTCGCCCGGACTGAACGACGGCAGAGGCGGGCAATCCTGACTCGGCAGGGGCATGTCGCCCCCACCGCCCGATCTGGACAGCCGACAAGGCATTCCGGGGTGACCGCTCCGGAAACAACGATGCCCCCGTCCCCGCTGTCCCGCACCTCGGCGCGACGACGCTCACGTCCGATCCCCCACTGCCGCCGGATCCGGCTCAGCCGGATGCGCCGATGCGGGCGATGACGCTGGTTTCCAGGTGGGAGAGAAGATCTGCGGGAGTGCGGTAGATCTCCACCGCCCCGGCATGCTCGAGCTCCGCCCGGGGTATTCCGCCCGACAGGAGGCCCACAGCAACCACCGACGCTCCGGTCGCCGCTTTCATGTCCCACACGGAATCGCCGACATACACCGTCTCGTCGCTGCTTGCACCGGCGAGTTCCATCGCGTGCCGGATCGGCGCCGGAGCGGGTTTCCCCTCGTCGACGTCGTCGGCGCTCGCCGTGTCGGTGATGGCGTCGTCCGCGTCGAGTGCCCGCCTCAGGGCCGTGAGCTCGGAACCGGATGCGGACGTGGCCAGGACCACGGTCCAGCCCCGTGCGGACAGGGCGCGCAGAAGATCCGCCGCCCCTTCCGGAGGCGGTAGCCGTTCGACGTACGTGGCATACAGAGCCGAGTGCGCGGCGCCGATCCGCGCATCCTGCTCGCGGTCCCGCCCCGGCCCGAGAAGGTGCTCGACGAGGTCGGCGGAGCCGAGTCCGATGGCTCGGTGCACCGCAGTCATCGGCACCGTGTGGCCTGCCTGTCGAAACGCCTCCCACCACGAGGTCACGTGCAGGTAGTTGGTGTCCACAAGTGTTCCGTCCACATCGAACAGTGCAGCAGGCGCCATGGCCCTTCCTTCATGAGCAGCTGTCCGCAGAAGGTGTGCGGCACCGCGGCCGGCAGTCGGAATCGACCGCCTCGGCAGCACATACGCGGGCGCCCATGTGCCGTTCCATCATGCGAAGTGCGGCCCGTGCGAGGTCCGGATGAAGAGGAGAAACCCCCAATCGTAAGAGCTGTACGGCGGGTATGCGCATCAAGAAGCGGGCCGCCTTTGCGCGAGCGGGGTTTGGTCCGTTCAGCTGCAAGACGGAGGACTGAAGCCAGCGCTTGATGGGCCTCCTGCTCGAGTGAAGCCGAGAGCGCGGGGAAGTTGGTGAGTACAGGACAGGCAGCCCGGCGGTGGCGGCGGGCAGGACCGGGCTCGGGAGGCCACGATGGTGCGGACGGTGGGTGTCGAGGAGGAGCTGCTGCTCGTCGACGAACAGAGCGGTGAGCCCCGTGCGTTGTCGACGGCTGTGCTGGCCCTCGCGGAACGCCGTGCGGAGGGGGACTCGGTCTTCGAGCCGGAGCTCCATGACCAGCAAGTGGAGTTCGCCACCGAACCGCGCACCGACATGCGCGAACTCGCGGACGAGATCCTTCGCTGGCGGGCCGAGGCGGCGAAGAGTGCCGCACAGGCCGGGGCTGCCGTGGCGGCCCTTGCGACTGCGCCTCTGCCGGCCGGCCCCTCGATCGGCAGGGGTGAGAGGTACCGGTGGCTGGCCGAGAAATTCGGTCTGACCGCACAGGAGCAGCTGACCTGCGGATGCCACGTGCACGTTTCGGTGGGCTCGGACGAGGAGGGCATCGGTGTACTGGACCGCGTACGCCCCTGGCTGTCCGTGTTGCTCGCGCTGAGTGCCAATTCACCTTTCTGGCAGAGCCGCGACACCGCGTATGCCAGTTATCGGAGCAGGGTCTGGGGGCGCTGGCCGTCGGCCGGACCGGTCGAGATCTTCCGCTCCGCGGACCGCTACCACGAACAGGTCGAGGCACTCGTCGACACGGGAGTCCTGCGCGACAAGGGAATGATCTACTTCGACGCACGGCTCTCGCACCGGTACCCGACGGTCGAGGTCAGAGTGGCGGACGTGTGCCTGGATCCGGCCGACGCCGCGCTGCTCGCCACGCTCGTGCGCGGGCTGGTGGAGACAGCGGCACGCAGCTGGTCCGAAGGAGGGCCGCCCGACCCGGTCGGGGTAGGTGTTCTGCGTATGGCCGCCTGGCAAGCCGGCCGCTCAGGGCTGGAGGGGCAACTGCTCCATCCCCTGACCATGCGTCCCGAGCCCGCGTCCGATGTCGTGGGCGCCCTGCTCGCGCACGTCCGCGACGCCTTGGAGGACAGCGGCGACTTCGCATCGGCCGAGACCGCGCTCAAGAAGGTGCTGGAGCGCGGGACGGGGGCACGGACCCAGCGGGAGGCACTCGCCCGTACGGGCAGTCTCCGTGACACGGTGGCCGAGTGCGTGTCCAGGACGCACGGTTGACGCCGGAACTGCCTCGTCCCCCCCGCTGGGGGGTGGCCGACGGGGGGTGGGATGGTCGGTCCGGGCCGAAGCATCCACGAACATCTGGACGCGAAGGGATAGAGCGGTGTCAGAGGCCCGAGCCGCGGGCCCGTGCCGCATCATTGCCCAGCCCGACGTATCGCCCGTAACGCCCACAGCGCATACCGACAGAGCCGCAGCCAGAGGCCCTTGGCGGCAGGCTCCAGAATCGCCGGGGGCGGGCCGCCGCGGGATCACGGGCACGAGGCTGGTGGGGCGCTCGCGCCAACGTGACCTCGTGATGTCCGATCTCGCCGACGCGCCGAAAGACCCCGCGCCCAGCCGATCGCGCACCTGCTGTCGGAGCCTCTGAGCCGGGCCCCCGAGGCGTACGACTATGTGGTGATCCCGTCGGAGTCCTGTGCCGCAACAGTTCGGCAGCGCGACCCGGAGGAAAGATCCCGAGGTCACACCCGAACAGGTGGCGGGCAGGCCGTCTGGTTCAACGCCCGCTGTTGCGCAGACGGCCGATACCAGGACGGCACAGAAGCAGGTGGGGAGGCGCGGTCACAACCTACTCGGCGATCTCTGTGCGCTCCCACCACTCGTAGACCGGCAGCTTGCCCTTGGGGGTCTCCTGGTACCGGGATGCCGCCTTGAAATGTTCGTAACCGCCTCTGAAGGGAACCTTCACCTCGACCTCCGGAGGAGTGATCGCAATGATCCGCTCCGGCAGGTCGTCCGGGCCACCTTCGAGGACCGCGTGTGCGTTCATGCCCCAAGTCCTCCCACGGACTGCAGGCTTTCAATCCCCATGGGTTCGGCTCTCACCACGGGTGCGATGCGGCCCACGTCATGCCCCTCGACGGCTTCCGCGACGGCGAACGCAGGCTCGCCCACCCGCCGACCGGCTCCCCCGGCTCCCCCGGCTCCCCGGCGACCTGCTCATCGCCGACCGCGGTGATCGGTCGGCCGAGTCCGCCCACGCCTTCACCGAGACCGGCGCGAACCTGCTGGCCAGGCTCCGGTCGACCCACCTCGGCACCATCCAGGAGGAACTTCCGGACGGCTCATACCTGTCGATGGCGCGACCGGGCAAGGAAGCGCGGCTCCGCGCAGCACGGGAAGGGGGGCCCTGTCCCGGCACACCATCAGCCGCGTCATCGCCTTCGCGAAGGGCGACAAGGTCGCCGAGCTGGGCACAACTCTGCTGGACGCCGAGAAGTACCCGGCCGCCGAGCTGGTCGCGCTCTAAGAGCTGGCGATCGAGCTCGTCTTCGACGAGATCAAAACCACCTCGGCCCCGGCGCGCACTAGAGGTCCCGCACGCCGGAGAGCGTCCGGCAGGAACTGTGGGCCTAGCTTGCGGTTCACCATGCGATCCGCCGGTTCGGCGCTTGCCCGCCCAGCCGTGGACACCGACCGCGTCTCCTCACTGAATTGCGTTTCGCATCATCCGCCGTAGCATCCCTTCCCAGCTCGAGCGGCTACCGCCGGGCTCCGCCGCACTCCTGCCCTCAGCCGGCACCACCCCGCCACGGCCGCCGCGCCGTCTCGGCGGCGCGGGCGGCCGAAATCGGTGCTGTGTCGGTCCTCGCCGACCCACCTGACCCCCTCCCCGATGCTCGCCTCCCTCCTGCCGTCGGCATGCAGCCGAACTCGTTTCGGTCAGGACCGAACAAGACCGGTGCGGCGCACGTACTGGAGCTACGAGCAAGCCGGAACGGACCGATGCCCGATGAAGGATGGACGAGATGACCGCAACGACATCAAGCGGGCGGACTTGGCGGGGGCGCGGGAGCATTGCTCTGGTCGCCTGTGGTGCGCTGGCCGCCGGAGGGCTTGCAGCGGCCGGCGTGGGCATGCTGGAGGCGGAGACGGCGACAGCCTCGAGCCACCGGGAGGCACCCCTGATCTCCGGGCAGCCCCAGTTCGACAACACGGACGTGTACGCGTTCGTCAGCCCCGATCATCCCGACTCGACGACGCTGGTGGCGAACTGGCTGCCGTTCCAGGAGCCGGCCGGTGGCCCCAACTTCTACACGTTCGCCAACGACGCCCGCTACGACATCCACGTCGACAGCGACGGTGACGCCCAGGATGACCTGCTGTACCGGTTCACCTTCAAGGACCACCGCAAGAACGAGAGCACCTTCCTCTACAACACGGGTGCGGTGGAAGACCTGACCGATCCGGACCTCAACTTCACTCAGACATACGACATAGAGCTGCTGCGGTTGCAGCACGGGAAGCCTGCCTCGCGCCACCCGCTGGCGAAGGGGCTGCCGGTCGCGCCATCGAACGTCGGCAAGGCGTCGATGCCCAACTACCAGGCGCTGCGCGACCAGGCGGTGCAAAAAATCGCCGGCGGGCTCAAGGCCTTCGCCGGTCAGGCCGATGATCCGTTCTTCCTCGACCTGCGGGTCTTCGACCTCCTGTACGGCGGTGATCTGTCGGAGGTCGGCAACGACACGCTGAAGGGCTACAACGTCAACACGATCGCCCTTCAGGTACCGAACTCGTACATCCGGGAGTCCGCCGAGCAGCCGGTGGTCGGCATCTATGCGACGACGGAGCGTAAGAACGCCTACGGCGACTGGACGCGGGTGTCGCGGCTCGGCATGCCGCTGGTCAACGAGGTCGTCAATCCGGTCAAGGACAAGGACAGGTTCAACGCGTCGTCGCCCGAGAACGACGGCGACTTCCTGACGAACGTCACCGAACCCGAGCTGCCGAAACTCATCGAGGGGATCTACAAGATCAAGGCTCCGGCGGAGCCGCGCGACGATCTTGTCTCGGTGTTCCTGACCGGGGTGAAGGACCTCAACCAGCCTCCGGGCGTCAAGGCATCGGAGATGCTGCGCCTCAACACGTCCATCAAACCGGTCGCGGAGCCGAAGCGGCTGGGTGTGCTGGACGGCGACAACGCGGGCTTCCCCAACGGACGGCGTCTGACGGACGACGTGCTGGACATCGCGTTGCAGGTCGTCGAGGGCGAGCTCGTCGGTTCGAAGAACGACCTGGGCGACGCCGTCGACGCCAACGACAAGAAATTCGGAAACAGCTTTCCGTATGTGGCCCTGCCCACCGCCGGTTCAGACGTCACGGCGGCGGAGGTGGCCACGAAGACGAACGCCACAGGACTGACGGGCGGAATGTCCTCGATCACCGCATCGTGGGACGACGACACGGTGATGCTCGCCTCCGCGGGATCGGGGGCCGCGATGGTGCTGCTGGTCGGCCTCGGCACGGGGTGGTTGCGTTCCCGCCGTCGTACCGGACACCGGTCCTGGCTCGGCTGACCTCCAGCCGTCGGGCTGTCAGGTGCATCGGCGGCCCGACCTCTTACTGACGACGAATCCGCCGGCGTCATGCGTTTCCCCGCGACGCTGCCGAACCACCCACCGAGAACGAGGAAGGCAAGACCGATGCCCGTACGCAAGCCGCGGTTCGCACGATGGTGTCAGCGACGGCACGGGCCGGGGCGTTGGCGCGTCTCCGCAGTCGTGGCGGTGGCTCTCGTACTCACGGTCACCTCGGTGGCGTCCGGGGCCGGCGGTGATGCGGCGCCGTCCGAGCAGGCCGGGCGAGTGCTCACGGCGGACGTGCCCGTCGAGCAGCTGGCCATGGGGGAGCTCGCCCAGGGCATCACCACCTTGCAGCGACACCTCAGGACGCAGCCCCGGGACGCCACCGGGTGGGCGACGCTGGGCGCGGCGTATATCGAACAGGCGCGGACCAGCGGTGATCCGACACGGTATCCGCAGGCCGAGAAGGCGTTCGAGCGTTCGCTGAAACTGCGTGCCGCCGACGAGAACGACGCGGCACTCGCCGGGCAGGCGGCCCTGGCCGCCGCGCGCCACGACTTCGAAACGGCGTTGAGCCTGGTGGACCGGGCGCTGAGGGTGAACCCGTACAGCGAGCGGGCGCTGGCGAGCCGGGTCGATGCCCTGGTCGAACTCGGCCGCTACGACGAGGCGCTGGAAGCGGTGGAGCTCGCAGACCAGCGGCGCCCCGGCATACCCGTCTTCACACGGTACGCGTACGTCCTGGAGTTGCGCGGCGACGTGAAGGGGGCACGTCGGGTGCTGCTGCGGGCGCTGGCCTCGGCATTCAGTACCGCCGATGTGGCCTATGCCGCCACATCGCTCGGCCACCTCGCCTGGTCCCAGGGTGAGTTCCGTCAGGCGCTGGACCATTTCGCGACCGCTCTGCGCGCCGAACCGGAGAACCTACCGGCACTGGAAGGACGAGGTCGTGCACATGCCGCACTGGGCGAGCGAAAACGTGCGGTGAGCGATCTCGAGAGAGTCGTACGCCGTTACCCGCTGCCTGGGCAGCTCGCCGCCCTCGCCGAACTGTACGAGAGGGGCGGACAGCGCCGGCAGGCCGCGGAGCAGTACACGCTCATCCGTACCTGGACCCGCCTGGCCCGCGCCAATGGCGTCGCCACCGATCTGGAGTCCGCTCTCATCGAGGCCGACCATGGCAACGCCGCCGAGGCGTTGAAGTCGGCGCGCGCCGAATGGACCCGCCGCGAGAGCGTGCATACGGCGGACGCTCTCGCCTGGGCACTGCACGCGAACGGCAAGGACCAGGAGGCGTTGACGTACGCGAAGAAGGCGACCGCCGTGTCGCCCGGCTATCGGAACGCCTCTTTCCTCTTTCACCGGGGCATGATCGAGCGCGCTCTCGACGACGACGGAGCCGCGCGCCGCGATCTGCGCGCCGCGCTCGATCTGAATCCGGGCTTCTCACCCACGGGAGCCCGCGACGCCGCATCCGCCCTGTCGGCGCTGACCCGGCCCCGGGGTGACTCATGATCCGCCGTACTGCCGCCTGCGCTCTCGCCACGCTGGCGACGGGCACTGTGCTGGCTCTGCTCCCCGCCCAGGCGGCGCAAGCACACCCCTTGGGCAACTTCACCGTGAACCAGTACGACGGTCTTGTCGTCGTTCCGGGGAAGCTCGGCGTGGACCATGTGGAGGACCTGGCTGAGATCCCGGCCTCGCAGGAACGGAACCGTATCGACGCCGACCGGGACAACCGGCTGGAGCCGGACGAACTGTCGGCATGGGCCCGGACGCGGTGCGAGGCGGCCGCCGAGGGCGCTCGGCTCACGGTCGGGGGCAAAGGCGCGGGCGGAACAGGGGTCTCCGTCTCGGTGGGGAGCGCGAAAGCGCAGGTGCGTGCGGGGCAGGCGGGGTTGCAGACGCTGCGCGTGACCTGCGAGATGACGGCGCCGCTGCCGGGTAGCGCGCGATTGCGACTCTCGTACCGCCCGGCGGACGTAGCTACCGGTGTCGGGTGGCGGGAGATCACCGCACGGGGCGACCGGATGATGATCTCGGGGGCGGGCGTGCCCGACGCCACCCGGTCCCGGCGGCTGACCGCCTATCCCGACGATCTGCTCTCTTCACCGCCCGACTCGCGGTCGGCCACCTTCACGGTCCGCCCCGGCGGGTCGGCGCCGCCGGCCGGGAGCGAGGACGAGGTGAACGGTTCCCCGGCGACGGGCGTGCTGCCGCGCGGAACCGATCGTTGGACGCAGGCGCTGACCGGACTGGTCGCCCGGCACGAACTGACCGTGGGCTTCGCCGCGCTGGCGCTCGGAGCTTCCCTGCTGCTGGGTGCCATGCACGCGCTGGCCCCGGGGCACGGCAAGACCATGATGGCCGCCGCCGCAGCAGCGGGCGGCCGTAGTTCCCTGCGCGACATGCTGACCCTGGGGGCTTCGGTCACTCTCACCCATACGCTGGGCGTCTTTGCCCTGGGTGCCCTGATCACCGCCGGCTCGGCGGCGGCGCCGACCGTGGTGTCCTGGCTGGGCATCGCGAGCGGCACCCTGGTCGCAGTCGCGGGGGCGCTGCTGCTGCGCAGGGGGTGGCGTCTGCGCCATCGCCCTCACGGCCACGGTCATCACCGAGGCCGTGCCCACGGGCATGAGCGCGCCCACACACACGAGCACGGTGAGGACACCGGAACCCGGCACGGAGAAGAGCGGGTTCCCGCTCTCACGGCTGTGCGCCGAAACGAGCACGGCGGCAAAACCCCGGCCCCCGCCCACGCTCCGGCGGGTCCCGGCCACACGCACGGCGACGATCACGGCCATGCGCATGACCATAGCCATTCCCACAGCCACATGCCGCCCGCCCCCGGCCTGCGCGGCGTGATCCTCCTCGGCCTGGCCGGCGGGTTGGTCCCGAGTCCCTCCGCCGTCGTCGTGCTCATCGGCGCGGGCGCTCTCGGCCAGGCATGGTTCGGCTTTCTGCTGGTCCTGTCGTACGGAGGCGGGCTGGCGCTCACGCTCGCGGGAGCCGGGTTCGTGGTGGTGCGGTTGCGGGAGACCACAGCGCGGAGGCTGGCGCAGCGGCCGCAAGGCCGGGTACTCGCAGGTGCCCACCGCATGGCACCGCTCGCCACGGCCGCCGTCGTCCTGGCGCTCGGGTGCGGACTGGTGTTCAGAGGGCTGGCAGCCACTCTGAGTTGAGAAAGTACGGACAGGCCGGGCGTGAAATCGCACCAAGAGCCGCGATCGATCCGCCGGGCCCAGGATGATCCGCCGCCCTCGTGAGGCTCACGAGGGCGGCGGATCATCCGGCGCGCCGGTCCTCGCCCCGGCCACACAGGCAGTGGCGGGGAGGCGAGCGCGCCATCTGCCCACCACGGGCTGCCTGCGAACGATCAGCTCCAGCTTTGGGAGTACCGGCGGCGGTAGCTGTTTCGCCGGTGAGCCGATCGGATCGAGCCGGTTGCCACCAGCCCGAGGAAACTCACGGCGATGACCAGCAGGCCCGGTGTGAGGGTCCGGAGGCCTATGAATCCGACGGACGTCGGAAACGCGGATGATCCCGGCGCGACGTCTCCTGCGGCAGACGGCGGTGGGACCGGGCTGTTGCCGCTCCCGACAGCGGTGGTGTCAGCGGTCAGTCTCACCCCGAGGGCTGCCATCGCGGTGGTTGCCGGCTGGAAGTACGTAATACCGCCGATGGTGCAGTCGCCGTTGCCCCCGGACGTCACGCCGAGAGCCAGCCCGTCCGCGAACAACGGCCCCCCGCTGTCCCCGGGTTCGGCGCAGACCGTAGTCTCTATCAGGCCGGTCACTGTACCCTCGCGGTAATTCACCGTCGCGTTCAACGCAGTCACCCGGCCGGAGCGTACCCCCGTGGTGCTGCCACTACGGAAGGCCCGTTGGCCGACGACGGCGTCGGCGGCCCCCGTAATCCTTACCTCCTGGTCACCACCGACACTGACGACACTCCGTGCACCGGAAACGTCGCCGTTCCCGTACTCGACGAGCGAGAAGTCGCTGCCGGGAAAGTTGCCGACCGTTGTGGTGCCGAATTGCCGGGTACCCGTTGCGTCCTGGAACCAGGTGGTTCCGCGTTGACCGCAATGACCGGCCGTCAGGACGAAATTTCGCCGACCGTCGGTCACATTGAATCCTGCGGAGCAGCGTCCGTTGCGGGCAAAGATCGGGTCGGCGCCGTTGAGTCTGGTGGAAAACGATCCCCTGGTCCGTTGCATGTGCACGAAGCTGCCGATCTCTTCGGCAAGGCCCGACATGCGCGACCAGTCCGCGGCCGACACGGTGCTGTCGGCATGCACGACGATCCGGTTGGACGAGTAGTCCACCGCCCACGCCGTGCCGGGCACCCGGGGGGCTCCGCTCAGGGCATCGGTGGCCGAGCGGAGGCGGCGCATGCTGTGGCGGACGACTTTGGCGCGCGCCCCTGCCCGTCCGACCTCCGCCGCGGCCTCTGCATCGGTCACCGCGACAACCGGGCGACCGTCGGAGCCGATCCAACTGCCCGCAGTACGCGAAGTACCGAGCCGTGAGACCAGACTCGCACCGAGCTCGGGAGGCAGAGCAGTGCCGCCTCCGCCGTCTGCCGGAGCAGAGGGTTCGCTCGCCACGGCGCTTGTCATCATCAGCCCGCCGCAGATCAGTCCGCCGACGGCCGCCAGCCGCGCGATCCGTTGCAGGCTGCGTCGTGCGTGCCTCATCCGTCGCCCCCTCGAAACCGTTCGGACACGGCGTCACCGACGCCCGGGACCGCGGGATTCAGCGCCCTCTCCCCATACGTGCCACCCTGCCGTCCCGTTCACCCGGCTATGACTGCCGCTCGACGGGAGGGCCCAAGCGGATCAAGCCCCGCTACCGGGAAGGCGGTTCAACGACTCGGTTTCAGGCGAACAGTTTCCCGCTCGCTCCCACGCCTCTACGTCCACCGGCGGCACGTGTTCGTGGGGTCGTCGGAATCTTCCGGGGGAAGGTCTCGGGAGCGCTCCCAAGCCGGCACGTGCCGGAAAGGCGCCGTCGTATCCTTTCGCCGCCCCTGACCTGCCCCTTCGGAATCCGTTCGACGCATTCTGTTCCGATGGGTTGTCAGGACACAGCAACACTCCTACAGTCCCCTACGAACCAGCGGATGGGAGCGCTCCCATATGAGGCCGTTGTGCGCTCCCGATTCCGTGATCGCCCCATCCGGTCATTCCTCTTAGAGAGGCCCCGCATGCGAGCGTTACCGCATGGCCCGAGTACCGCGCGCAGCCTCCTCGGCGCGCAGTTCATCGCTCCCGCAACCGTCGCGGCCGGGGCCCGGTTCGGCCCCTGTCGACTCCTGGAAGTTGTCCTGCACCCTGCCTTCGGGCATCGGATCACCAACGCGTGGAATGCCACCGTCAGTCCCGCCTCCGGGGCCGTGACGGCGCCCGGCCTCGCGCACAACGCCGGGATCGTGGCCGGTGCCAGCCAGACGTTCGGTTTCCACGGCTACGACAGCGGCGTGCTCGCCCAGCCGTCCGGGCTCGGCCTCAACGCGACCAGCTGCGCGTGAACTGATCCGCACACGATCCGGCGCATGACCAAGTCCGTCCGGTCCGCCTTCGACGAGGCCGACGACTACAGCCGTACAACTGCCACGCCCACACCGACGCCCCGGCCCATCCCCACCTACCTTGCCGCCGAGCTCGCCTGGGCACCCCATCCGCCGGATCCACGCACGCCACCCCCAGACTCCTCGCCCGTCAGGCGGGCGCCTTCCCCGGACGGGCGAGGGTTCCCTCACCGGACGGTAACCGCAGGAGACAAGCCCAACCGGAAGTCAATCCCCACACAGGCACAGGAGACACCATGGCTCGACGCAAGAATCAACTTGTTTCCCTGGCGGCGGTGCTAGCGACGCTGCTCGGCGGGATCGCCCTGACGTTAATGGGCCAGGGCAACGCACAGGCGCACGGCGTGACGATGACGCCGGGATCGCGTACCTACCTCTGCTCGCTGGACGCCAAGACCAGCACCGGCGCTCTGGACCCGACCAACCCGGCGTGCAGGGCCGCACTCAACGAGAGTGGCGCGACCGCGCTGTACAACTGGTTCGCCGTGCTCGACTCCAACGCGGGTGGGCGAGGGGCGGGTTACGTCCCGGACGGAAAGCTGTGCAGCGCCGGTGACCGGTCGCCGTACAACTTCACCGGATACAACGCAGCCCGCTCCGACTGGCCCCGGACGCACCTGACGTCCGGGAACACGATCCAGATCAAGCACAGCAACTGGGCGGCGCACCCGGGCTCGTTCCGGGTGTATCTGACCAAGCCCGGCTACTCGCCCAGTACCGAGCTGGGCTGGGACGACTTGGAGCTGATCGAGACCGTCACCAACCCGCAGCAGACGGGCTCGCCGGGCACGGACGGCGGCCACTACTACTGGGATCTGAACCTGCCCTCGGGCCGCTCGGGTGACGCGGTGATGTTCATCCAGTGGGTTCGCTCGGACAGCCAGGAGAACTTCTTCTCCTGCTCCGACGTCGTCTTCGACGGCGGCAACGGCGAAGTGACCGGCATCCGCGGCTCGGGCAGCACTCCGACGCCCACGGACCCGACGCCGACGGACCCGACGCCGACGCCGACCGACCCGCACTCCGGGTGCATGGCCGTCTACAACGTGACCAACTCCTGGAGCGGCGGCTTCCAGGGTTCTGTCGAGGTCATGAACCACGGCACGACGGCGCGTGACGGCTGGGCCGTGAAGTGGACGCCCGGCGCGGGCGCCAAGGTCAGCAGCGTGTGGAACGGTGTACTGACCACGGGGTCCGATGGCACGCTCACGGTCAAGAATCTCGACTACAACCGGACCATCCCGCCGGACGGTAGCGTCACCTTCGGGTTCACGGCGACATCGACCGGCAACAACTTCCCAATCGGCTCGATCGGCTGCGTCAATCCGTAGCCGCTGACGAACGCAGCGCCGGCTCCCGCATCATGGGGAGTCGGCGCTGTCGTGTCTCCGGACCGTCGCCGGCTCCGAGTCGGGGCGGGGGCCCGTTCACCGACCGTGCGGCGCAGCCTCGAACTCGTCGAACTCTCCTGGAACAACAAGGGATCCATGCTGACGGCAGAGGCCGCCTGACCTCCATGCTGCGTCACGGCACAAAGATCAACAGGCGGCCTCTCCATGTCCTCTCAACCCCACACCGCCCCGTCAGATCACGAAGTGCGACTGGAGTACCAGCCCGACCGGCCACGCTGTGACCGATGCTACGGCCACGCCCTCGCAGGCCAGTGCGGGAAGAAGGTCGAGCCCTGCCCGCTCTGCGATGCAACCCTCACCCGGCGGTTGCCCCGCGAGGCACCCTCGAATGCCGTGTCGGCCCGCCCGGCGGGTCCATATGAGTTACCGACAGGTAAGTTCGGCGACGGCGATGCCGTGTTCGCCACGGTAGGAGTAGAACAAGTAGCGGCGCCCGCGGTAGTCGAGGATGCCGGGGTCGCGTAGCTCGTTGACGGGCTTTGTCGCTTCTCCTCCCTCGGAGGGCAGCGGGGGAAGGTCACCGCCTTCCCAGTCCTCCTCGGCGCGCAGGACCTCGACCGGGTCGGTGAGCCGCCAGTTCTTCCACGAGCCGGTCAGGGTGCAGGTGGCCCGCATGATCCGCTCGGGGGAATCGCCGATCCGGCTGTAGAACACCGACAGCACATTCCCGTCGCGGACGACGGCGACGTGGCGTATGAAGCGAGTGGTGCCCTCGTTGATCGCCTCGGCGAACTCCGGGACACCTTCCTCTGGCCAGGTGATTCCGTCCTCGGAGTGCATGAGGACACCCTCACGCATCACGCCGTACCAGCCGCCGCGCCACTGAAAGCCTCGAAGGTACGTGCCGGGTTGGGCGCGGCGGTTCTCCAGGTGCCAGTCGAGTCCGTCGACGCTGTGGGCAACCCCGTTTTCGTGTCCCCACGGAATGTACGGATCTTCCGGTCGGGCGTGGAAGTACATGCGCCATCGGCCGTCACTGAGCCGGTGTACGTCGGGGGATGCGATGTGCCGGTCGTGACCGACCTTCTTGTCCGGGCCCGGAGTGCGCTCGGCCTCGGCGAGCACCGTCTCCACCGGGAAGGTGCCCTGGGCATGCACCTGCCACGGCCCGGCAGGATGGTCGGCGAACGCCAGGCGGATGTAGTCGCCGTTGTGGTCAGCGAAGTACAGGCGGAGCCCGTCCGGGGTGGCGATCGGGGAGGGCCCAGCGATATTGCCGCGGGCGTCGGCGGGCATCATGTCCGCGGTGACCACCGAACCGAGACGCCTGGCCTTCAGTGTCTTGCCGGCCCAACCGGCGCCGGTGGGCCCGGCCGTGGGAGTCGTGCCGGCCCAGGCGGCTTCGGTCGGTAGCAGTGCGGCGGCAGGCAGTGCGGCGGCAGCCCCGGTGAGTAGCCGACGTCGGCTCAGGGTCATGGTGGTCCTCTCTGTCAAAGGTTCGCAGGAATTCAGATCAACTGGGCGAGCCCGGTGCGGGTGTCGGGCGCGGGTGGTCGTGTCGGCCGTCCAGTTGGCGGGGCACCGGCACGGAAGACCGAGGCACAGCGCCTCCTGACGCTCGACTGGACTTCAACACCCATGAGCTGTGTGGGTGCAGGCCGTGCTTTCACTCCCCGGCAACGGATTCAGGCGCATGTCGTGGACCGGGCCCTCGCCACAAAGGGACCTGTCCGCAAGTGTCCGGGTGTTGCGGTCCTCGGCGGCCGGATGGAACGGCCCAGGCAGCCGGGACGCGGGTGCCGCAGCCGGGCCGGTGATACCCGCGGACGGAGCACAGCAGTGCACGTCAGCCCGACGCGACGGCATCGGCCAACAGGCGCTCGGCCTGCCGGACCAGGGCCGGGTGGGTGGCTGCGATGTCGGTGGACTCGCCGGCGTCGGCGCCCAGGTCGTAGAGCTCGATCGGACTGCCGCCCTTGAGACGTACGCCCTTCCAGTTGCCGAAACGCACTGCCTCGCCCCCCGCATTCTTCCTCCAGTACAGGTACGGATGGGAGGGCTGCCGTCGGCCCGTCAGCGCGGGCAGGAACGACACGCCGTCCAACCCGGGGGGCGCGTCGGCCAGCGTGGGCAGCAGGTCCCAGACGGCGACCGGCTCGTCCAGCACCGAGCCCCGGGCTGGACGACGTGTCGTTCGCAGACAGGCTGCCCTTCGCGGCGGCGGCGCCCCGCGGCTGCCGCTGGCGCAGCCCCTGCCAATCCGGCCGGTGAGGTCCCCGCAGCCGCTCCGAGGAAGCCGCGGCGGGAGACCCCCTGGCCAGAAAAAGTGCTTGCCTCTGGTGTCATACGGCGATCGGATCATGCTCCCGCACGATCAGGCCATTACTGGCATCGGCCCGCAATATGATTGACATGTTTCGCTCACGGTGGCACGTGCGGCGCCCGTCTGGGTCACGGCCGGGCGTACTCGACCCACCCGCGCCCGGCCCGTGACTACGAAGCTCACCGGCACCGGTCCGAGGCCATGATCCACCTTGCAAAGATCAACCTCATGACCCGCAGACTCACCGCCGAATCCACCCCGACATGGCGCGGCACATGAACCATGCACTGCCCGGCAATACGGGATGAAACAACGGGTCGAAACGTCCTCTGACGAACCAACACGGCTTTGTCGACGGTGACATTGAGCTCGATTACGGAACACCGTGCGGTGCGGCGACGCTTGGTTGCACGCTCAGCAGGATCGGTCGATGTCGAGGACGCCCACCTCGTTGCCCCGGACGAACAGCACGTAGGTGTGCTCGCCGTCGTCGTCCTCGTCGGTTGGGTCCGCCGGCGGCCACCCGGTGGGAAGGTACCCGTTTACCGCGACGAGCGCGCCGCCCAGCCGACCCTCGATGACGTCGGCCAGGTCGTCGACGAGATGAGACACGACGTGGCCGACCGGAATCTCGGGCATCTCGTCGATACCGCTCCACGAGCCGTCCCAGATGTCAACAAGGGAGAGCCGGGCGTCGTTGTGGAGCGACGTCCACAGTTCGGTGAACGTAATCGGGCGAAACGTCGGTTCTTCGTCGGCGTACTCTTCGGCGTCCTCGCGGGTGGCCGCCCACCAGCAGGAGGCGGCGGCAAGGCGGTTGTCGACCTGCGTGTCGTTTTCGGGGAGCGTGCCGATCCGGAACCGGAAGTCGACCGAGTTGTTGTTGTTCACCATAAGGAGGTCGCTCAGAAGCGTGGCGAGGCAGGAAATCCGGGTGCGGATCGCACCGTCGGCACCGTCGGCAGCGATGACCGGCGGCTGCTCCACAGTCGGCGCCGGCGCGAGGGTGATCCGCACCGTGCCGAAGTAGTCCCGGTGCAACAGGTGCAGGGCTGGGTCATCGTCGGTCGTGATGAGGCGGAGCAGGTCGCCGCCCGCTGCCTCGTTCGCGAAGTACCGCACCAACGACGTCCGACGCGAGTCGCGCACGTGGGCCGCCCCGGCGATGAGCGAGACCAGTTCTTCGTGCGGCGTGGAGTGGTTGTTCTTCGACAACATGCTGGCGTACGGCACAGCGCCCGTGACCTCCGGCAGGTCCCCGATCCCGGCAAGCTGCTCGGGCGGAGCCGGCCATGGCTCGTCGCGGTGGTCACCGATTTTGGTGAGCACCAGCGTCGACGCCCACCCCGGTGTGGACTCCAGTGTCCAGGCGGCGAGCAACCACAGGGCCGAGACGAGCACCCACTGCGGGTTCGACGGCCGACGACCGTCGAGCCGGTCCGCCGGATCCGGCTGCCGGTGCCACGCGTCGTTGAAGGCCGTAGCCAGCTCCACACAAACCACCTTCGTCACGTCCCGTGCGCGTATCAACTCCCACGCGACCGACCGCTGCCACGGACCTGCGGCAACCATAACCAACCCCGCCACCCCGTCAGCACAGAGACCGTCTTTCACTCCCTGTCCCCAGGATCTTGTATCTCTCCGCACAGCCGACAAAGGCGTTTAAGCATCCCGCGGCAGCCAAGAGGCGCGGCTGCGCAGGTTCCAGCACCTGGCCGCCTCTGCCCTGCGGCTGGAGTACGCAGCCATGGCCCTCGACGGGACAGTGCTTCATCCCCACAGGAACTCAGTTCTCCTGGGTCATCAAGATCCAAGACTCTCCTGGGTCATCAAGATCCAAGACTCTCCCGTGTCCCAAATCCGGGGTCAGGGCCCAAGGCCGGGCAGTTAGCGTTTTCGCTGGTCCTGCAAGAGGAGTGGATGACCGTGTTGTGGCGGCGTAGAGACCGGGGCCGAACTTGTGGATGAGTCCGCCAGCGGCCCACCGATTCAGTTGTCTGTACATGATCTCCAGAGTGACGTCGCCGAAGTGGGCGGCGATTTCACGGGGTTGCCAGAGACGCGTGGGGAGGAATCCGTCGCCTTCAAGGCGCCGGGCGAGGGCATCGCCCGCCCCGTGGTGTCCCGCCCCCACGCTCGCCGAGATGATGGCGATCCGCCGGCCGGTCGGCTCATCCTGAATGGGGCGCTGAAGCGTCGACGGCATGCTCGCCGTCGCCGAGTTGTCGGAACCGGAGTCGATCAGCCTCCTCATTTGCCGGCGCAACACGGAGACTGCCTCCACCTTACGGCGGGCCGGCTTCCGAGTGTGCAGGGATGGCGCCGGAGCGGTCCCGATGTGGGCCGGCGACGCCTCCGCGGCGGTCGCCGAGCGGGCGGTCGCGAGCAAGGGCGGTCGCGAGCAAGGGTGGTCGTGACTCGGGCAGTGGCGATCCTGACAAAATCCGGTCCGCCACGTCGGTGTCTCCGATCAGTGCCCCGGCCACCCTGTGTAGCCCTCGGCAAGATATGTGGACCCTGCACGGGAGCCGGCGACGCCGGCCAGCTCGCCGAGCTGTCGCTGCTCGTCGAACGCACTCGCGCCCTCGATGCGGTGAAGCATGGCGGTCATCCAGTAGGAGAAGTGCTGCGCCTTCCAGACGCGGGCCAGGGCGCGGCCGGTGTACTCCTCGAGCGCATGCTCGTCTCCCGCCTTTAGAGCGCGCTCGATGGTTTCGGCGAGCACCCGTACGTCCGCGAGGGCGAGGTTGAGCCCCTTGGCGCCGGTCGGCGGGACGGTGTGCGCCGCGTCCCCGGCCAGCAGCAGTCGGCCGTGCCGCATCGGCGTCTGCACGAAGCTGCGGAACGGCAGCACCGTCCGCTCGAGTACAGGGCCCTCGTTGAGACGGAATCCGTCCTCGCCGGCGAGGCGGGTCTGCAGCTCCTCCCATATCCGGTCGTCGGACCACGCGGCCGGATCCTCGGTCGGGTCGCACTGGAAGTAGAGACGCTGCACCGTCTCGGTGCGCTGACTCACCAGGGCGAAGCCGCGCCCGGAACGGGCGTAGACCAGTTCGGGTACGCTCGGGGCGGTTTGGGCCATGATGCCGAACCAGGCGAACGGGTACTCCTGGAAGTACCGCGTCGCGCCTTCGACCAGGTCCCGGCACATGCCGCGTGAGCCGTCCGAACCGACGACCAGATCGGCCACGATCTCATGGCATGCGCCCTCCTGGTCGGTGTAGCGGACGCGCGGTCGGTCGAGGACGTCGAGCACCTCCGTGTCGCGGATGCCGTAGCGCAGATCACCCTGGTCAGCCGTGCGACGGGCGTGCAGGTCGAGGAACACGTCGGTCTGCGGGTAGAGCCAGCACGAGGCGCCGACGAGATCCTCGAAGTCGATCCGATGGCTGACCCCGCCGAACCGGAGCGCGATGCCCTCATGTCGATGGCCATCACGCAGCACCCGGTCGACACCCGAGTCCACCAACAGGCTGACGCTGTTGTGCTCGAGGATGCCTGCCCGGTGCGTGGTCCCGATCGCATGCTCCGTACGGTTGTCGACCACCACGCTCTCCACCCCGGCCAGGTACAGCAGGTGGGACAGCATCAATCCCGCCGGGCCGCCGCCGACGACGGCGACCCTGGTCCGGGTGCTGGTGGTGATCTTCTCCGACAGCGATGTGTTGTTCATGGTGCACCGAACGGTAGAGAGATTCGGGCTCCCTGTGCCAGCATCCGTTTTCACTCAGCGATATGAAGAGGAGTGGATGATGGACGGCGGTAAGGCCCAACCCACTTCCCTGGTCGCCCGCACACTCGACGTGCTCGGCGCCTTCGACAGCAGCCACCGGCACCTAACTCTTTCCCTGATAGCGCAACGGGCCGGTCTCTCTCCCGCCACGGCCTTGCGGATCGTCCGCGAACTGGTCGCGGGTGAGGCCCTCGTACGCGGCGAGGACCGCACCTACTCGGTGGGGCGGCGGATCTGGGACCTTGGCCTGCTCGCCCCCGTCGAAACCGACCTGCGGGCGGCCGCCTCGCCGTACTTGCAGGACGTCCATGCCGCCACGCGGGCCACGGTGCACCTGGCCATCCGCGAGGGCTATTCCGCCCTCTACCTCGAGCGACTGGCAGGACTGGCCTCGGTCCCGGTGGTGAGCCGCGTAGGCGGCCGCCTCCCGCTGTACGCCACCGGCGTCGGCAAGGTGCTGCTGGCCCATGCCCCCGACGAGGTCGTCAAAACGGTGATCCGCAACCTCACGCCGCACACGCCGCACACCGTCACCTCACCCGGAACCCTGCTCCGCCAGCTCGCACGGATCCGCTCCGAGGACCACGCCACCACGCAGGAGGAGATGACATGGGGCGCCTGCTCCTTGGCGGTGCCGATCCGCTCCGGGACTCAAGTGGTGGCGGCGATCGGAGTGGTCGTCAAAGACTTCCGCCGCGACAAGGCACGGCTCCTGGCCGCTCTCACGGTGGTTTCACGAGCGGTGGGGCGCAGCCTGAACGACACCCCTTGATTCGTTGCCCTCCAGCCCTCGCCATCGCCGGACCGCTCGGCACCGCCGCTCCCCCTCCGCGGTCCTGGCCCCGTGGGCCGGCGCGCTGCCGGTTCAGGCCGCCGTCCCCCTGCTCCCAACATCAGCAGCGCCGATGCAGGACGGAAGCAGCCCTTCGCGCCGCGTGGGCGAGGAGAGACCGCGAGTGCGGGTTCGGGTGACCCACATGGCCGCGACGATGCCCCCTGAGCTGTTGGTTACGTACGGGTGCTGGCCGGCCGTCCGGCTCGTACGACGAAAGAGGCGCGTGGTCTCGCGACCCGAGGTGCCGCTTGCGGAACCGCCCGCGCCACACCGGCGCCATGGAGGCTCAGCACGCTTCGGCCGCCTCCTGTCGCTGAGCATCGGTGCTCGATTCCTCGGCGCGGCACATGCCTCGGCCTGGCCCGCGCACGCGCGAACCGGTCGGTCGGCGCGGAAAGGGTGTCGGATCGAGCAGCGATGCCGGACGTGGTGCCGGTAAGAGCCGTGAGGTGGCGTACGACGCTCGGGTTGAGGCGCGTGCTGAAGCTCCCCCTTGATCTTGGACAGCGGTTGTTTACGCTGCGGGGGTGAAGTCGTGCTGCAGCCTGGCTCGGGTTTCGAGTGGGGTGAGGTACCCGAACTCGGGGTGCTTGCGGAGCCTGGTGCGGTGGTACTCGACCTCGATGAAGCGGAGGACGTCGGCGCGGGCCGCCTCACGGCTCTCCCGGACAGCGGTGCCGATCTCCGCTTTCAGTAGACCGAAGAAGCTCTCGGCTGCGGCGTTACGTAGCATATGCCGGTTCGTCCCGTGCTCTGTCTCAGGTTCAACTCCCGCAGTGCACGGCGGAATTCGCCACTCGTGCATTCGCTTCCGCGGTCGGTGTGCATGACGCAGCCGCCCTGAAGGTCGCCGCGGCCGGCTGCCATCCGCAGCGCATCAATGACCAGCGCTCGGCACGGTGGTGTTCGGCCATCGCGTACCCGATCACCTCGCGCGTCGCCAGGTCCATGACGGTCGCGAGATACCACCAGCCCTCGATCGTCGGCAGACAGGTGATGTCGCCGACGAGCTTCGTGTCGGGCGGGTAGCTGTGAAGTTGCGGCCAGGCAGGTCCGGAGCCGGGCGTCAGCGCTTTCGCACCGCGCCCAGCTGAGGGCGGTCAAGTCCGGGGTCGGTGAATCCTCGCGCGACGGCGTGCAGGACACGGGCCATCGCCTGGGCCGCGGGCGTGGCGGCGCGCTGGGCCGGCCTGGCCAGGAGAATGCGGCGGACCGGGGGGACGGCGTCGGATGACTGGTCGTGGGACAGGGAGAGAAGGCGTACGTCACTGCGCCGGTTGGTCAGGGCCAGTCGGGGCGCAAGAGCCAGGCCGAGGCCGGCGGCGACCATCGCCTGCGCTTCCTGGTAGTCGTGGGAGGCGTAGGCGATGCGCGGTTCGAAGCCCGCCTGACGACATGCACGCCGGAGCACGTCCGCGACCGGGTGGTTCTCGGCGCGGATGATCCACTCCTCGCCCGCCAGCTCGGACAGCCGCACACGCTCGGAGGCGACCAGCGGGGAACTGGTCGGCACAACCAGCACCGTGGGGTCCTCCAGAAGGGGAGTGAGGATCAACTGGTCGTCGTCGACGCGGTTCCAGTCGTAGTCCCACAGCAGCGACAGCTCCACCTCACCGGTGTGCAGCATCTCTCGCAGCTGGGCCAGCACACCGGCACGCACGACCGTGCGCACCTGCGGGTGGGCCCGGCGGAAGCGGGTCAGGGCCAAGGGAAGCAGCGAGGCACTGGCCGTCGGGAAGGAGCCGAGGGTCACGACACCACGGTCCAGATGGCCGAACGCCTCGAGGTCGGCTTCTGCTGCCTGGAGTTCACGGCGAATGGCACGGCCCCGCTCAGCGAGCGCGGCGCCCGCCGCGGTGGTGCGCACGCCGCGTGGCAGCCGCTCGATCAGCGGCTGCCCAGCCTCGCGCTCGAACAGGGACATCTGCTGGGAAGCGCCGGACGTGGTCATGGACAGCGCCTCGGCGGCGGCGGTGAGCGAGCCGCGCTCGGCGACCTCGGCGAGAAGCAGCAGGCGGCGGACATTGAGCATGGAGCGACTTTAGACCAGCTAAACCCTCCTCAAGAAACGAGACATTGTGCTCAAGCCAATGGCTCTGCGAGAGTCTGCCGGACGCAGCGGCCCCGCACCCGATGCGCTGAGAGAAAGACGCTCTGACATGCACGTTCCCGCAACCCTCGTACGCGGTGGGACCAGCAAATGCTGGCTCTTCCCCCAGGTGCACATGCCCACCGACCGCGATCGGATCGAGCGCATCCTGGTCGACGCCTATGGCGCGGCGGACCCCGTTCAGCTCGACGGCATCGGCGGCGCCACCCCCACCACGTCCAAGGCGGCCGTGGTCGGCGCGAGCGCCCACGAAGGCGTCGACATCGACTACCTCTTCGCCCAGGTCGGCATCGGGACCGGCACGGTCGAGTGGGGCAGCAACTGCGGCAACTGCGCGACAGCCATTGCCCTCTACGCCGTGGCCGAGGGCCTGGTGCCAATCAAGGACGACCGCACCCCCGTGGTCATGCGCAACATCAACACGGGCGCCGTCCTCGAAGCCGAGGTGGACACCCTGGGAGGCCGGGTCCAGGAGTTCGGCGACCGTACGGTCCCGGGCACGCTGGCCGGAGGCGTGCCGGTCGGTCTCGCTTTTCGTCACCCCTCGGGCGCCGCGACAGGTCGCCTCCTGCCGACCGGCCGGCCTGCTGAAGTAGTGCCGGTCGGCGAGCGGTCGTTGGCCGTGAGCATGGTGGATGCTGGGGCTCCGGTGGTCCTGGTGGACGCGCTGCGCGCCGACCGGACCGGAGCCGAGACGCTGGAGCAGATGCGCGCGGACGTGCCGTGGCTGCGTGCGGCCCGGCATGCCGCCGCAGTCCGCATGGGCTTGGCCGAACCCGGGGCCGCACCCGGTGACGCGGTGCCCAAGGTCGGCCTCGTCGGCCCTCCCGTCGCCTACACCACCACCCTCGGCGAGCATGTGGCCGCGCACGAGTACGACGTGTCCGTACGGATGCTGTCGATGAACTCGCCGCACCCGGCCATCGGCCTCACCTCCGCGGTCGCCGTGGCCGCCGCCAACCTCGTCGAGGGAACCGTGGTGGCCGAGGCGTCCACCGCCGCCGGCCGAGGCGTCCTGCGCATCGGCACCCCCGCAGGTGTGCTGGACGTGGAGTCCTCGGGCACTGGACCGGACCGGGTCACCGTCGCCCGGGCAGCGCGTGTGCTGTGCCGGGCCCGCATCCTCGTACGCGATCCCGCACTGCCGGCCGCCGCCTGACCCCCTGCCGCCCTTACCCGGTGAGCCGCAGGCACCGGCCCCTCTCACCCGCCCCGCCCCACAGGACAAAGAGGACAATGATGTCTACTGAGCTGGTCTCCGTCGGCGCGCTGCTCGTCATGTTCGTCGTCGGCACGGTCCTGCCGATCAACATCGGCATCCTGGCCTTCGTCGCGTCGTTCGCGATCGGTACGACCGCACTGAACATGACGGAGGATCAGATATTTGAGGGCTTCCCCGTGGAGCTCTTCCTCACCATCGTCGGCGTCACCTATCTGTTCGCCGTGGCCCGCCGCAACGGCACGGTCGATCTTCTGGTCGCCGCCGGAGTCCGCCTGGTGAGGGGGCGTACGTCCCTGATCCCCTGGGTGCTGTTCCTTCTTGCCGGTGTGCTGACGTCGCTGGGCACCTTCACCCCTGCCGCCGTGGCGATCCTGGTCCCCATCGCGATGAACTTCGCCTTCCGCTACGACATCAACCCTCTCATGGCCGGAATGATGGTGATCAGTGGCGCCCACGCCGGGGCCTTCTCGCCCATGGCCGTCTCGGGAGCACTGGTGCTCGGCATGGTCGACGACACCGAGCTGTCCGTCGCCCCTGCGACCCTCTTCTTCGCCAGCTTCGCCGTCAATGTTCTGCTGTCCCTGCTGACCTTCGCCGCCCTGCGGCGCCGCACGACGTCGGATCCGACCGCGCGGCCCGAGCAGGAAGCGGCCGACGGCGACGCGGCGGCACAGCGAGCCACCTGGCACCAGTGGGCCACGCTCGCCGCACTCGCTGCCCTGGTGGTGTGTGCTCTCGGCTTCCACATGCAGATCGGTGTCCTCGCCCTGGCCGCCGGAGCGCTGCTGGCCCTCCTGGACATGAAGCGCCAGGAGCAGGCGGTGGACGGCATCAGCTGGCACACGCTGCTGCTGGTCGGCGGCATGATGACCTACATCGCGATGCTGGAGCATGCCGGGGTCATCAAGACGATCTCCCAGCACGCGGCCGATTTCGGGACTCCGCTCCTCGTAGCCCTCCTGCTCTGCTTCACCGTCGCCGTCACCTCCGCCTTCGCCTCCTCGACCGCGATCCTCACCGCGATCATCCCGATCGCCGTTCCGCTGCTGCTGACCAGCCACCTCAGCTCGACGGGCCTGATAGCCGCTCTCGCCGTCTCCACCACGATCGTGGACGTCTCACCGTTCTCCACCAACGGAGCGCTGGTGCTGAGCAATGCACGGGGAGTGGAGCGACGCGGCTTCTACCGCCAGGTCCTCGGCTACACCTGCGGCATCGTCGCCGCGGGGCCCGTGGTGGCCTGGGGTGCTCTCGTCCTGCCCTGGTCCTGAAATCGGTGACCGGTCGGCGAGACACGAGCAAACACCTGAAGCGCCGCCGGTCGCGGCGCTGCAGGTGTTTGTCGTCGTGGCCCAGGTTGCCTCCGCGAGCAGGGTGGTCACGGGTGATGACCGCCGACAGGCGCAGCAGCCGGTCGGCCAACTGCTCGGGATCGAGCGTCCCGTCGCCCTCGACGATCCAGTCGGTGACGCCCCGCTCACCCCCTCCCGCATCCGACACCAACAGCCGGCACGGCACGGACCGAGCCCCAAAACGGTGACCGAATTCGACGAAGAGTCACAAGACGGACGATCCCCTGCTACCGCTCACGCTCTGACCACGAGCGCCCCACCCCCGACCCACACCAGCCCCGGTGACCAGCAGGAATCAGGATTGCGAGACTTCACTCGCCGCACCGCAGCGCAAACCGCGCCCGCTTCGTCCCCACGCCGAGCAATGGCGCGGCCCGCGGCCCGCCGGCACGCGTCACAGCCGCCGGGACCACACCGTCCGGCGACCGACAGCCCTACTTGATGACGGGGTTGACCGCCACGACAGCCAGGCCGAGCAGCGCGTCCACCGTGCCGGTCTTCAAGGCAGAGCCCCAGGTGCGGCCTCCGGCGCGGGCGGCAAGCTGTCCCCAGGCGAACTGCAGCACCACACACCCTGAAACCGGAGACTGCTGGAGCTCGACGCTGAAGTACCCGTATCGACCGGCGCGTCCGCGGGGCCCAGGGTCTCCTGGAAGCCGTCCCCTTCGCCGACCAGCCGCCGAACGGCCCGAACCCCTCCGACGACACGGCACCCGTCGCCGTACAGATCACCGCGGGCCGGTCGTCGATCCCACCGCACCGGCTCCGCAGCCGGCCAAGGCCTCCGGAGAGAACGCCACGAACGGGGCGGCCACCCTCGGCGCTTCGAGGAGGACCGGTTCACCGAGAAGGGTGCGGACGAGGAGTTCCCGGCCGAACTCGCGGGCGCAGGCGGCGACGTAGCACGTGTCACGGACGAATGCGGCCATGGCGGCCTTCTGGAGCGGTCGCGACAGTAGCCCAAATCTACGGAAGCTAGGCGCAGTTGTGATCACCGTCAATGATCCCGCCGAACTTCGAGACACCCTTCCGGTCGCCCCTCGACGACCACCAGCAATCTTGTGCAGATTCTTGACGGTCGTCGGAGAATCGCCGTACGTTCCCTCGCGACGACAGGTCCGCGACCTGGCCGGCCCACAAGACAGGGATGACAGCCATGGCAGACACCACAAGTCCCGCTTCCTCGCCACCAACTCCGCACAGCCCGGCTCAGCTGCGCCGCGCGGTGACCGGCAGCTTCATCGGCAGCGTGATCGAGTACTACGACTTCCTGCTGTACGCCACAGCCTCCGCCGTCGTGTTCAACAAGGTCTTCTTCTCCAGCCTCGACCCCCTTGCCGGAACGGTGGCGAGCCTCGGCACCTTCGCCGCCGGGTACGTGGCGCGCCCGCTCGGCGGCATCATCTTCGGGCACTTCGGCGACCGGCTCGGCCGTAAGCGGATGCTGGTGACGACCATGACCCTGATGGGCGTGGTCAGCTTTCTCATCGGGCTGCTTCCGACGGACCGTCAGATTGGTGGCTGGGCCGCGGTTCTCCTGGTAATGCTGCGCGTCCTCCAGGGCATAGCGGCCGGCGGCGAATGGGGCGGGGCGGTCCTGATGTCCGCCGAGCACGCCACCACCCGGCGCGGACTGTGGGCCGCGTTCACCAACGCCGGGGCACCCTGCGGGACCATCCTGTCCACCGCCGCGCTCACCGGCACCAGTGCGGTCGTCGGCGAGGAGGCGTTCCTGTCCTGGGGCTGGCGGGTGCCGTTCCTGCTGAGCATCCTGCTGCTCGCGGTCGGCCTGTTCATCCGGCTGCGGGTGGAGGAGACGCCGGTGTTCACGGCGGCCGGCCAAAAGCCGGAGCCGCGCGGGATCCCGCTGCTCCAGGTCCTGCGCGACCAGCCGCGCGTGCTGCTCCTTGTGGTCGGCACCGGCCTGGCCGCGTTCGTCGCCCAGGGCACGCTGACCACCTTCCTCATCGCGTACGGAGTCCAGCACGGCCACGAGCGCCAGACCGTCCTGAACTCGCTCACTCTGTCCTCGGCGCTCGCCGTGATCGGCATCCTCGGCTGGTCCGCCCTCTCCGACCGGGTCGGGCGCCGGCCCGTCGTCCTGACCGGTGCGGTCGCGATGGCCGTGTTCGGCTTCGCGCTCTTCCCGCTGGTCGACTCCGGCAGCCCCGGGCAGCTCGTGCTGGCCCTGGTCCTCGGTCAGTCCCTGATCCAGCCGATGATGTACGGGCCTCTCGCCGCGCTCTGCGCCGAGTTGTTCGCCACACGGAGTCGCTACACCGGGGCCTCCCTCGGCTATCAACTCGCCGCGCTCGGCGCCGGATTCGCGCCGCTGCTCTTCGCCGAGCTCCAGCGTTCCTCCGGCAGTTCGGACACCACCGTGATCTCCGTGGTCATCGCCGCGTTCTGCGCCCTGAGCGTGGTCAGCATCCTGCTGCTCGGCGAGACCAGCACCCGCCGGCTCACCGACGGAGCCGACGGAGCCGTCGGGGCCGGCCGGACCGGCGAAGCCCCCGTGAAGCCCACCGCCCTCCCCAGCCAGAGCGAGGTCCGCCCGTGAAACTGTTCTCCCCCGCACTCAGAGGCCCGGCCGCGCTCGCCGCCGTCCTCACCTTCGCCGCCACCCCGGCGCATGCCGAGACGCAGCCAGTACACCTGGAGGGAACACTCGCCTCCGGCGCCACCTATGTGATCGACGCCCCCGCCGACTGGAACGGCACCCTGCTCCTCTTCAGCCACGGCTACACCCCGGCAGGCTCCCCCAACCCGGCCACGAACGCCCCCGACGCACCGACGAAGACCCGGCTGCTTGCCGAGGGCTACGCACTGGCCGGATCTTCGTACGCCACCACCGGCTGGGCCGTCGGCGAGGCGGTTCCCGACCAGCTGGCGACGCTCGACCGGTTCGCCGCGCAGGTCGGCACGGCCCGCACCACCCTGGCCTGGGGAAGTTCATACGGCGGCCTGGTCACCACCGCGCTGGCCGAACGCCACCCGGACCGCATCGACGGCTCGCTCTCCGAGTGCGGCCTGCTCCAGGGCGGCGTCGCCAACTGGAACTCCACCCTCGACCCCGTCTTCGCGCTGAAGACCCTTCTCGCAGACGCCAAGGACATCCCGCTGACCGGCCTCGGCGACGCGGCCACCGCGAACAGCGCCGCGAACACCCTCTCCCAGGCCGTGACCGCAGCCCAGGGCGATCGGGCCGGTCGCGCCCGGATCGCGCTCGCCGCCGCCCTGCACAACGTCCCCGGCTGGAACTCCCCCGCCCAGACCCGTCCCTCCCCGGACGACTACACGGCCCAGCAGGCCAACCAGTACGAGGCGCTGTCCGGTCTGGTCGCCCTGCCCGCCTTCCGCTGGCGCCTGGAAGCCGAGAGCAGGGCAGGCGGCAACATGTCCTGGAACACCGGCGTCGACTACACGGAGATGCTGCGCGAATCGGCCACGTACAAGCAGGTCAAGGGTCTCTACAAGGCGGCGGGCCGCTCCCTGGAGAGGGATCTCGCCCGCCTGGAGCGGGCGCCGCGGATCAGCGCGGACCCGGCCGCCGTCGCCTTCATGACCCGGAACATCACCTTCACCGGTGAACTGCGCAAGCCTCAGCTGGACATCCACACCACCGGCGATGCCCTCATCCCGGTCCAGGCCATGAGCGCCCACCGGCGGGCGGTCACCGGGGCCGGGAAGCAGACGCTGCTCCGGCAGGCCTACGTGGAGAACGCCGGGCACTGCACCTTCTCCGCTGCCGAGCAGGTCGCCGCGGTGCACGCGCTGAAGCAGCGGGTCGACAGCGGGCGCTGGGGGAACACCGGCGCCGAGGCCCTCAACGCCGAGGCGGGCAGGATCGATCCGGCGGACCCGGCCCGGTACCTCACGTACGAGGCCGGGCCGTACCCCCGCGCTTACGACCTCGCCCGGCCCTGGCGCTGACGGCGGGCCCCCTCATTCCTCCTGGGCCGGCACCGTCTCCAGGAGCTCCTCCGCGAGCCGCCGCGCCGCAGCGTCTACCCGGGCGTCGGCCCGGCGGAATACGTCCTGGGCGCGGGCGGCCGGCCAGTCCTCGGGGAGGTGCCGGAGAGGCAGGTGCGGGTCGGCTCGGACGATGACCAGCCACTCGGTGAGCAGCCGCAGTTTGACGGCGAGCGGGTCGATGTCCGTGGCGTCGTCCGCGCCGTCGGCCAGGGCGGACCAGCGGTCGGTGAAGGCGCGATAGCCGGCGGCGGGGGTCGCCAGGTCCCAGGTCTCGTGGACCATGCGGGCGATGTCGGTGGCCGGGTCGACGGTGGAGTGGAAGACGGTGACCCGGTCACCGAAGCCGGGGTCGGCGGTGATCTCCTCCGTGTCGGCCCGGCCGGGCGCGATCCACAGTCCGCCGATCAGCGGGCCGAAGCCGGCCCAGGCCAACTGGGCGCGCAGTCCGTGCCGTTGGCGCTGGCTGGCCTCGGGGAGGGAGAAGGCGAGCAGGGTCCAGGTGCCGTCCCAGGAATCGTTGACCGCGCCCTGTTTCCAGACTCGGTCCTCACCGTCGCGCAGGATGGAAACCGCGCGGTCGGTGAGGCCGAAGTACATCCGGCGGCCCACCCGGCGACGGTGCAGCAGACCGCGGCCGACCATGCGGGTCAGGGTCGAGCGGGTGGCGTGCTCACCGACGCCCGCGCGGCCGAAGACGTCGATGACGCTTCCCGAGTAGACGTAGGCGTCGCCGCCGAGCACGTAGTTGCCGAGGAAGGTGAGCATCAGTGACTGCGGGCGCAGCCCCATCTCCCCGCCTTCTTCCGGCACTTCGGCTTCCTCCGCTGCCGTCATGACGTCCTCCCCTTCTCCGCTTTCACCGCTCCGGCACGCGCACATGATCACGCGAGCTCATTGTTGCGCACTCTATTGACCGCCGCAACATAACTGCCTAGCGTTACGGCGGAGCCCACCCACCGAGGAGACCCACCATGGACCTTTCCGGCAAGACCGCCGTCGTCACCGGCAGCGGGCGGGGCCTCGGCCTCGCCTATGCCCGCGCCCTGGCCGCCGCCGGCGCCTCGGTCGTCGTCAACGACGTGGATGCGCAGGCCGCCGAGGCCGCCGTCAAGCAGATCACCGGGGACGGCGGCCGCGCGGTCGCGGAGACCGTCGCGGTCGGCACCACGGAGGCGGCCGACGCGCTGGTCGGGCGGGCCGTCGCCGAGTACGGCCGGCTCGACGTGATGGTCACCAACGCGGGTGTGCTCCGCGACCGCGTGCTGTGGAAGATGTCCGACGACGATTTCGACACCGTCCAGCAGGTGCATCTGCGCGGCACGTTCACCTGCGCCCGCGCCGCCGCGATCCGCATGCGCGAACAGGGCAGCGGCGGCCGCATCATCGTCGCCGGATCACCCGCGGGACAGCGCGGCAACTTCGGCCAGACCAACTACGCCGCCGCCAAGGCGGGCATCGCCGCGATGGTCCGCACCTGGGCCATGGAACTGGCCAGGTCCGGCATCACCGCGAACGCCGTCGTCCCCAACGCGGCCACCGAGATGACGAAGACGATGCCACTGTTCGCCCCGTACATCGAGGCCTACGAGAACGACGGCACGCCGTTCCCGGATGCCCTGCGCAAGGGCATCGCCTTCGGTACCGCCCAGGACTGCGCCGGCCTGGTCGTCTTCCTCGCCTCCGAGTCGGCCGCGGACGTCACCGGACAGTGCGTCGGCATCGGCGGCGACAAGCTGTCGCTGTGGTCGCATCCCCAGGAGATCTCAGCCGCGTACGCCGACGGCGGATGGACGGCCGACGCGATCGCGGCGGCCTGGCCGACCTCGGTGGGACAGCGCCCGGAGTCCTACGGCATCCCCGCCCCGAAGCTGTAGAGGAGGCGACCACGCCATGCCCGGTATCGATATCGATGCGATCACCGCGATCGACGTACACACCCACGCCGAGGTGTCCGCGCGCGGACAGGGCTCGCTCTCCGCCGAGCTCGAGGACGCCTCCGGTAAATATTTCAAGGTCGAGGGTGGCCACCGCAGGCCGACCCTGCCCGAGATCGCCGCGTACTACCGCGAGCGGAAGATGGCCTGCGTCGTCTTCACCGTCGACGCGGAGGCAGCGACCGGCATCCCCGCCGTGCCCAACGAGGAAATCGCCGAGGCCGCCGCCGAGAACCCTGACGTGATCATCCCCTTCGCCTCGATCGACCCTGCCAAGGGAAAGGCGGGCGCCCGCGAAGTGCGGCGCCTGGTACGGGACTTCGGGGTGCGGGGCTTCAAGTTCCATCCCAGCGTGCAGGCCTTTTACCCCAACGACCGCTCCGCGTACGTCCTGTACGAGGCGATCGAGGAGGCCGGCGCGATCGCCGTCTTCCACACCGGCCAGACCGGCATCGGCGCGGGCGCGCCCGGCGGCGGGGGCATCCGCCTGAAGTACTCCAACCCGCTGCACATCGACGACGTGGCCGCCGACTTCCCCGGCATGCCGATCATCATGGCCCACCCGTCGTTCCCCTGGCAGGACGAGGCCCTGTCGGTGGCCACGCACAAACCGCTGGTGTACATCGATCTGTCGGGCTGGTCGCCGAAGTACTTCCCGCCGCAGCTCGTCCAATACGCCAACACGCTGCTCAAGGACAAGGTGCTGTTCGGGACGGACTACCCGCTGCTCACCCCTGAGCGCTGGTTGAAGGACTTCGCCGCACTGCCGGTCAAGGACGAGGTCCGGCCGAAGATCCTCAAGGAGAACGCGGCACGACTGTTCGGCTTCACCAAGGACTGACCCGAGGACCGACCCGGGCACCGGCCCAAGGGCCCGATCCACCGGGTGGCGACCCGCCGAGGACCGTCCCGCCCATCCGCACAGCTGTCGAGGGACGCAAAGGAGCTCCCGTATGCGCGACCAAGGCATCGGATCCTGGACCGCGCGTCGCGCCCGTAAGACCCCGGGCCGCGTCGCAGTCGTGCACCGCCAGGACAACCGGATCACCCGTCACACCTACGCCCAGCTGCACGAGCGCACCACCCGCCTCGCCCGCCATCTGCACACCCTCGGCGTCCGCCGCGGCGACCGGGTCGCGTTCCTCGGCCCGAACCACCCCGCCTTCCTCGAGTCGATGTTCGCGACCGCCCGGCTGGGCGCGGTGTTCGTTCCACTCAACACCCGGCTCGCCGACGCCGAGTTGCGGCACTGCCTCAGCGACTCCGGCGCGCGCCTGCTCGTGCACACGGTGTCGTTCGGCGCGTTCGCCGGTACCTGCGGGGCCGTCCCGCTCGTCCCCGTCGACGACACCTACGAGGACGCCCTCGCCCAGGCCTCGACGTCCCCGGTCGACGAGGCCGTCTCCCCCGACGACCTGGCGATGATCATGTACACCTCGGGGACCACCGGCCGCGCAAAGGGCGCCGCACTCACCCACTCCAACCTGACCTGGAACAGCGTCAACACCCTGGTCGACGCCGACTTCGCCGCCGACGAGGTCACACTCCTCTCGGCGCCCCTGTTCCACACGGCGGCCCTCAACATGACGTGCCTGCCGACCTTCCTCAAGGGGGGCACACTCGTCCTGGAGGAGTCGTTCTCACCCGTCCGCACCCTCGCCCTGGTCGAGGAGCACGGGGTGACGTTGATGTTCGGTGTGCCCACGATGTTCGCACAGATCGCCGCCGAGAAACGCTTCGCCGAGGCCGACCTGTCGTCCGTACGGAAGCTGATGTGCGGCGGAGCCCCGGTTCCCCAGGCGCTGATCCATACGTACGAGGCGCGCGGTCTGCGCTTTGTCCAGGGCTACGGCATGACCGAGGCGTCCCCCGGCGTGTGCCTCCTCGACGCCGACAACGCCCTGGCCAAGGCGGGCAGCGCGGGCCTGCCCCACTTCTTCAACGACATCCGGATCGTCGACCCGTCCGGCATGGACGCCGAGCGCGGCGAACTGCTCGTCCAGGGCCCCACCGTCATGTCCGGCTACTGGGGCCTGCCCGAGGCGACCACGGCGGCCCTCTCGGACGGCTGGCTCCGTACAGGAGACGTGGTGGTGGCGGACGCCGACGGATACGTCACAATCGTCGACCGCGCCAAAGACCTGATCATTTCTGGTGGGGAGAACATCTACCCGGCCGAGGTGGAACAGGCCCTGTACGAGCACCCGGCCGTCGCCGACTGTGCCGTGATCGGCGTGCCCGACGCGACATGGGGTGAGGTGGGCCGCGCTGTCGTCGTCCGCGCACCGGGCTCCGAGGCCGACGCCGCCGTGATCCTCGCCTCGCTCGACGGGCGGCTCGCCCGTTACAAGATTCCCAAGTCGGTCGTCTTCGCCGGCGCGCTGCCCCGCAGCGGCGCCGGCAAGCTGCTCAAACCCCGCATCCGTGAAACCTACGGAAACCTCCCTGTCCCTGGAGCCGACTCATGACCGCACTCCGTACCGTCACCGGCCTCGACGAGATCAAGGCCCTCACCGGCGCCGACCTCGGCCGCACCGACTGGCTGGACATCACCCAGCAGCGGGTGAACACCTTCGCCGACGCCACCGGCGACAACCAGTGGATCCACACCGACCCCGAACGCGCGGCCGCCGGCCCCTTCGGCGCCCCGATCGCCCACGGCTACCTGACTCTCTCCCTCGTCATCCCGCTCTTCAACGACCTCCTCGCCGTCGAAGGCATCTCGATGAGCATCAACTACGGCCTGGACAAGCTGCGTTTCCCCAGCCCGGTGAAGGTGGGGGCTCAGATCCGACTGCACGGCACCGTGGATTCTGTGGAGGAGGTCAAGGGCAACGGTGTCGAGATGCGACTGACCTTCACGATCGAGGTGGAGGGCGCGGAGAAGCCGGCGTGCGTGGCATCGGCGATCTACCGCCACTACGCGTAGTGGCCGAGAACACGCCGAGCCCGCCGCACCCTCTTGTCCACGCGGGCACCGGCCCCGTACGGTGCGGCAACCCATCCGTGTACGACCAGGTCAGGAGTGTCAGGTGCGCAGGTTCGCGGCGAACGACGCGGTCCCGCGTACCGGCGTCCGCAGGCCTTCCGGAAGAGGCACCATCGCGCGGCGTCCTCGCCCGGACCACACAGTCCGGCAGGTTCCACCCTGTCCGGGCGGACTTACGCGGCACGCGGAGCCCGAACCTGCCGGGCACCTCCGGTGAGCCGCTCCGCCGCCGACCGTCTCCTCGACGTCCTCGGCGCCTTCGACCAGGCCCACCCGGCCCTCACCCTCAGCCAGCTCGCCCGGCGCGCCGAGCTGTCCCTGCCCACCGCGCACCGCCTGGTGGCCACGCTGACCGGGTGGGGCGCCCTGGAACGCGACGACTCCGGGCGGTACCACGTCGGGCTGCGGCTGTGGGAGACCGCCGCGCTCGCCCCGCGCGGACTCGGCCTGCGGGAGGCGGCGCTGCCGTACCTGGAGGACCTGTACGAGGCAACGCACGAGAACGTGCATCTCGCCGTACGTGACGGCCGGGAGGTCGTCTACATCGAGAGGCTGTCCGGGCGATCGGCGGTCGGTGTCCACTCGCGGGTCGGCGCACGCTGGCCGCTGCACGCCACCGGGGTGGGCATGGTACTGCTCGCCCACGGCGATCCCGATTTCCAAAGCCGTTACCGCGTCGAGGAGTTGGCGGCCTTCACTCCGTACACCGTCACCGATCCGGAGCGGCTGCGCCGGATGCTGGCCGAAGTACGGCACGGCGGTGTCGCGGTGAGCGACCGGCAGATCACCGACGACGCGCTCTCGGTCGCCGCCCCGATACGTGGGGCGCGCGGGGACGTGGTCGCGGCGGTCTCCGTCGTCGTACCGGTCGCCGGGGCACGGATACCCGCGCTGATCCCGGCGGTCCAGCTGGCCGGCCGCGGCATCTCACGTGCCCTGGGCTGGCAGCCCGCCGCGCCGGGGCCGACGGCTTCCGCCTGACGGAAGTCGCGTTGTGACGGTGCGGCCCCGGTCGCCACTGTGTGCCGTGACGCGGAGCGACGGCGCTTTGCGCGATGCCAGGAGGGACGCCTGCCATGACCGGCCACACCACCACGCACGCCGACAACTTCGCCCGCAACCAGTGGTACGTCGCCGCCTGGTCCTCCGAGGTCGGCCGCGAACTCCTCGGCCGCACGGTCCTCGGCGAGCCGCTCGCCCTGTACCGCACGGAGGCCGGTGAGCCCGTCGTGCTCGCCGACCGCTGCGTGCACCGCCGATTCCCGCTGTCGGCGAGCGGGCTCGACGGGGACCGCGTGGTGTGCGGCTACCACGGGTTCACCTACGACACGACCGGCACCTGCGTGTACGTGCCCGGGCAGAAGCGGGTCCCCCGGACGGCCCGGGTCACCTCGTACCCGGTGTCCGAGGTCGACGGAATGGTGTGGGTGTGGATCGGCGACCCCGAACTCGCCGATCCCGCCACGATCCGGCGCGCCGAACACCTCACCGCTGACGGCTGGGTCACCGTGCAGGGCATGGAGCCGATCGACGCCGACTACGGCCTCCTGGTCGACAACCTGTTGGACCTCTCCCACGAGACCTACCTGCACGGCGGCTACATCGGCACTCCTGAGGTCGCCGAGACCCCGATTACGACCGAGGTCGACGAGAAGGCGGGCATCGTACGGGTCTCGCGGCACATGTCCGACGCCGAGTGCCCGCCGTTCTACGCCCGTTCCACCGGGATCGAGGGGCGGATCCGGCGCCTGCAGGACATCGAGTACCACGCGCCGTGCCTCTACCTGCTGCACAGCCGCATCAGCCCGGCCGGCACCGACGCCCCGCTGTTCCGCACCGAGATCACGTACGCCATCACGCCGTCGGCCCCCGGCAAGGTGTACGACTTCTGGGCCGTCTCGAGGAACTTCGCGGTCGACGACGAGGAAGTGACCACTTTCCTGCGGGACTTCAACCACACGGTCGTGATGCAGGACGTGGACGCGCTCAACCTGCTGCAGCGCGCGCTGGACAGCGAACCGGCCGGCTACCAGGAGCTCAGCATCAACATCGACACCGGCGGACTGGCCGCCCGCCGCATCCTCGCCGGGCTGGCCGCCGGATGAGCGGCGTCGTCCGTATCGACTGGCTCCCCGGCACCGACACCCTCCGCGGGTGCTGCCACTGCGGCGCCCGGCACTCCTGCGAGGACCCGGTCGCGATGTGGGAGTGGATGCTCGCCCACCCCGACCACCCAGCTTCTGAGAAGGGCGAAACCCCATGAGCGAGCTGCTCGACCTCGTCGTCTCCGAACGCCGCCAGGAAGCCGTCGACGTCATCTCCCTGATCCTGCGCCGGCCGGACGGCGCTCCTCTGCCCCCCTGGGAACCTGGCGCCCACGTCGATCTGGTCCTGCGTGAGGGCCTCGAGCGGCAGTACTCGCTGTGCGGCAGCAACGACGACCGCTCATGGCGGATCGCCGTGCTGCGGGAGCCGGACGGACGCGGCGGATCCGCCCTCGTCCACAGCGACCTGGAGCCCGGCAGCAATGTTGCCGTGCGTGGCCCACGCAACCACTTCAGGCTCGAGGCGGCACCGGCCTACCGCTTCGTGGCCGGCGGGATCGGCATCACCCCGATCCTGCCGATGCTGGCCGCCGCCAAAGGACCGTGGACGCTGCACTACGGCGGCCGCTCCCGCCACTCGATGGCGTTCACCGACGAGCTCACCGCCACGCATCCAGCCGACCGCGTCCGGCTGTACCAAGGCCCGCTCGACCTGCAGCAGTACCTGTCCGGCCTGCGACCCGGCGAACTCGTCTACGCCTGCGGGCCACAGCCCCTGCTCGCCGCCGTGGAGACACTCGTCCCACCCGAGGCGCTGCGCAGCGAGCGCTTCACTCCCGCACCGTCCGACACCACCGGGGACAGGCCCTTCGAGCTTGAACTGGCGCGCTCAGGCCTGACCTTGACGGTGGCGGCCGGCCAGTCGGTCCTCACCGCGATACGCCAGGCCGGGGTCGAAGTCCTGTACTCCTGCACCGAAGGCACCTGCGGCACCTGCGAGACGGACGTACTGGCCGGTTCCGTCGACCACCGCGACACAGTCCTCACCCCTCAGGATCGGGCCTGCGACGAAACAATGATGATTTGCGTGTCACGGGCGAAGGGACAACGGCTCACTCTGGACCTGTGACAGACACGGGCGGCCGCTCACCTCACGGTGCGCTCGGTGCGGCAGCCCGGCCGGGGCCGTCGGGCTGCACCCGGCCACGGTGCCGCCGGCCGTCACCGGGCAGCATGCCGGAGGACAGCTCCTCTCGCCTGGTTCGGTGTCTGATCAATCGGCCTTCCGTACGGTGCGGGGCCGGGCAGCGCTGCCCGGCCC